>CALLYR010000123.1 GCA_937859005.1 uncultured Paracoccus sp.
AACTGGATGATGTCCAGAGGCACCCGGTCCAGCACGGCGTCAATCTGCGCGTCGGACGGGTCCACGAACAGCCCGACGCGGGCCAGACCGACCGGAGCATCGGCGACCAGAGCGGCCGCATCCCCGATGCTCAGGTTGCGGGGCGATTTCTCGAAGAACACGAACCCCGCATAACGCGCGCCTGCCGCGGCGGCCGCCGCAACATGTTCGGGCTGCGTCAAGCCGCAGATCTTGACCGCAGCGCTCACCGCGGGGCGGGCAGGCCTGCACCGGCCGGAGCCGCGGGGGCAGGAGGAATGGCACGGGGCGCCTCAAGGATCGCCAGCACCTCGTCCCGCGGAGCGGCATGGGTCTTGCGCAGGCCGCCGACCTCGCGTTCCAGTTGCGCGACCTTGTTGGCGCGGCGGGACGCTTCGTGGCGAATATGCGCCTCGCGCAGCCATTCCCAGATCAGCCCCAGCACCATGCCGATCATCACCGACAGCAGGATCAGCAGGAACAGCGGCATCCGTACGGACCACTCGCCCAGCCAGGGCCCGGTTTCGGCTGGCAGCAGGCTAACCGTGACCAGGCTGCGGTTGGCCAGCGCCAGACCGACCAGCACGATGGCCAGAAGCACGACAAGAAACAGGCGAAGATAGCGCATCGGACACCTTGCAAGGGGCAATGGGCAAAAGACGGCCGGAACGGCCTTGGGCATTTTGCCCATTGGCGCAAAAGGTGCAACCGGTCGCAGGGATCAGATCGGAGCGCTGTCGTCTTCGTTCAGGCGGTCGCGCAGCAGCTTGCCCGTCTTGAAGAAGGGCACATGCTTTTCATCGACCTGCACCGCCTGGCCCGTGCGGGGATTGCGGCCCTGTCGGGCGTCGCGCCGCTTTACGGAAAAGGCGCCGAAGCCGCGCAGTTCGACCCGGTCGCCGCGGGCCATGGCGTTGATGATCTCGTCAAAGACGGTCGCCACGATCTTTTCCACGTCGCGCTGGAACAGATGCGGATTCTCTTCGGCGATCTTCTGGATCAGTTCGGACCGGATCATGGCATCCTGAGCTTGTGACTGGCGGGCCGGGGCCGTCCCGGTTCATGACGGAACGCAAGCGGAATGAAAAGGTTGCAGGATTCCGGCCTGTCAGGATGCACAAAAAAACCGCCGCCCGGAATGCGGGCGGCGGTCTGCAGCATGTGGGGCGGATCAGCCGCGGTTCTTCAGCGCGGCGCCCAGGATGTCGCCCAGCGAGGCGCCCGAATCGGACGAGCCATACTGGTCGATGGCCTCTTTTTCCTCGGCGATCTCGCGCGCCTTGATCGACAGGCCCAGGCGGCGGGTCTTGGTGTCGATGTTGGTCACGCGGGCATCCACATTGTCGCCCACCTGGAAGCGTTCGGGACGCTGGTCCTGGCGGTCGCGGGCCAGATCAGACCGGCGGATGAACGACTTGACGCCGTTGTATTCCACCTCGATCCCGCCATCCTCGATCGCCGTCACGGTCGCGGTCACGATCGAGCCGCGCTTCACGCCATCGACCGCCTCGGTCATGGTGTCGTTTTCCAGCGCCTTGATCGACAGGCTGATGCGTTCCTTGTCGACATCGACTTCCTGAACGGCCGCGCGGACAACGTCGCCCTTGCGATAGTTCTGGATCGCATCCTCGCCGCGCTGGTCCCACGACAGGTCGGACAGGTGGACCATGCCGTCGATGTCGCCGTCCAGGCCCACGAACAGACCGAATTCGGTGATGTTCTTGACCTCGCCCTCGATCTGGGTGCCGGCGGGGTGGGTTTCGGCGAACACTTCCCACGGGTTGCGCATGGTCTGCTTGAGACCCAGCGACACGCGGCGCTTCTGCTCGTCGATCTCCAGCACCATGACGTCAACCTCCTGCGAGGTGGACACGATCTTGCCGGGGTGGACGTTCTTCTTGGTCCAGCTCATTTCCGAAACGTGGACCAGACCCTCGACGCCCGCTTCCAGTTCGACGAAGGCGCCATAGTCGGTGATGTTGGTCACGCGGCCCTTGTGGACGGACCCGATCGGGAACTTCTCGGCCACGGTATCCCACGGATCGGACTGGAGCTGCTTCATGCCCAGGCTGATGCGGTGGGTTTCCTTGTTGATCTTGACGACCTGAACCTTGACGTTCTCGCCGATCGACAGGATTTCCGACGGGTGGTTCACGCGGCGCCATGCCATGTCGGTGACATGCAGCAGGCCGTCCACGCCGCCCAAGTCCACGAACGCACCATATTCGGTGATGTTCTTGACGACGCCATCGACCACCTGGCCTTCGCGCAGGTTGGAAATGACCTCGGCCCGCTGTTCGGCACGCGATTCTTCCAGAATGGCGCGGCGCGACACGACGATATTGCCGCGGCGGCGATCCATTTTCAGGATCTGGAACGGCTGCTTCAGGCCCATCAGCGGACCCGCGTCGCGCACGGGGCGCACATCGACCTGGCTGCCGGGCAGGAACGCCACGGCGCCGCCCAGATCGACGGTGAAGCCGCCCTTGACGCGGCCGAAGATGGCGCCATCGACGCGCTCTTCCTTGGCGTAGGCCTGTTCCAGTCGGTCCCAGGCCTCTTCGCGGCGGGCCTTTTCACGGCTGATCGAGGCTTCGCCGCGGGCGTTCTCCACGCGGTCCAGATAGACCTCGACCTCGTCGCCGACCTTCAGGTTCGGCTCTTCGCCGGGACCTGCGAATTCCTTCAGATCGACGCGGCCTTCCATCTTGTAGCCGACGTCGATGATGGCCTGTCCCGCCTCGATGGCGATGACACGGCCCTTGACGACCGAACCTTCGTCCGGAGTGTCGATCTCGAAGCTTTCGTTGAGGAGGGCTTCGAACTCCTCCATGGATGTGTTCTTCGCCATGCGGCTTGGGGTTCCTTTGAGCGAGTTACGGGCCGGGCGGTTGGCTCCGCCGGTCTGTCATGGTCCTTCGCAACGACAACGGGTCGCGGCAATACTGCCCGACCCGGTGGAAAGCGGCCTGTTGTGGCCATGTCGCCCGAAAGACTCGGTCGCCCATATAACGCCAAAAGGGCGGCGAGGCAAGCGGACCGCGCCCCTCTAACGCGCCAGTCTCGCCTCGACATGGGCGACGGCGGCGGCGACGGCCTGAGCGATGCTCATCGCGGTCGTGTCCAGCACCACTGCGTCCGGAGCCGGACGCAGGGGGGCGGACGCGCGCGCCCGGTCGCGGGCATCCCGTTCGCGCAGCTGTTCCAGCATCAGGGCAGGGTCCTCGCCCAGTTCCGCCGCCCGCCGCGCGGCGCGGGTCTCGTCATCGGCCACGACATACAGCTTCACCGCCGCGTCGGGACAGATCACCGTTCCGATGTCGCGCCCGTCCAGGATCGCGCCCGGTTCCTGGTCCGCAAAGCGGCGCTGAAAGGCGGCAAGAGCCGCGCGCACCTCGGGGATCGCGGCGATGCGGGACGCCGCCATCCCGGCCTCGGCCGAACGCAGGTCGGGGCGGGTCAGGTCGTCCGCCGCCAGCCCATGCGCGGCCGCCACCGGATCGCCGCCCAGCATGCCCACGGCGCGATAAAGCAGTCCCGTGTCCAGATGATGGAACCCGAACCGCGCCGCGAGCGCCCGCGCGATGGTGCCCTTGCCCGAAGCCGCGGGTCCGTCGATGGCGATGGTGAAGGGCATGGGCGGGCTCCGTCTTGTCGGGCGGTGCATGCCACAGCCGCTGCGAGGAGGAAAGCGGGGCCGCTGCCCCCATCGTCGTATACGACGATCCCTGGGATATTTGGGGCAAGATCAAGAAGGTGCCTTCGCCTTGGCGCAAATGTCCCGGCTGTGGGCGGGGGCCGCGCCCCTGTCCCTATACGATCGCGGCCTCGGCGAAGGGCTGGGCGTCCAGCACCCGCTGCACGCCCAAGGGCGACAGGTCCAGCGTCACCCAGCCGCCATGGACGATCTGCTCGGCGATGCCGCGGCCTACGGCAGGGGCCTGCCGCAGGCCGTGGCCGGAAAAGCCGTTGGCGTGAAAAAGGTTCGGCACCTGCGGGTTGCGGCCCAGGATCGCATTCTGGTCCAGCGTGTTGAAGGCGTAATGCCCGGCCCAGCGGCGCGCGACCTTCGATTCGGCAAACCCCTCGGCGCGGTGGTAGAGCGCGGGCCAGACGTGATCCTCCCACAATTCGTCCTGGGGATCGAAATCGTCCTCGGCGCAGGGGCCGTCGGTGGCGGGCACGGTCGCGGCCAGCCATTGCCCGTGTTCCGGACGCATCCAGATGCCCGAGGGGTCGATCACCAGCGGCGTGTCCGGGTGGCGCGCCTTGGGCGCATCCACGACGAAGATCGTGCGCTTGCGCGGCTCCACCGGCAGGTCGAGGCCCATGGTCCGCATCAGGAGGCCCGCCCGCGGCCCGGCGCAATTGACGAAGACATCCGCCTGCCGCCGCCCGCCCTGTTCCAGTTGCACGGCGGTCACGCGGTCGCCCTCGCGCTCGAACGCCGTCACCCGGTCGCGCAGCCAGACGGCGCCCGCCGCGCGGGCCGCGTTCTTCATCCCCGACAGCAGCCCCATGTTGTCGAAGAAGCCTTCGTCGCGCGGCCCGTATGACCCTGCGATGATGTCGTCCAGCTGCATCCACGGCCAGCGCGCGGCAAGGCCCGCGCGGTCCAGCACCTGCGTCTCCGCGCCCAAGGTCCGCTGCATCGCGGCCAGGTTTTCCAGTTGCAGCGCCCCGGTTTCGGTCCCGGTCAGGAACAGATAGCCGTTTTCCTTGAACCCCAGGTCGGCCACGCCGCCGGCCTCGCCGGTGTGGCGGGCGAAGTCGCGGATGAATTCGATCCCGAAGCGGCTGATCGCGACATTCACCTCGTTGGTGAACTGCGACCGGATGCCGGCGGCCGACAGTGCGGTCGAACTGGTGGCGTAACTGGGGTCCGGCTCGATCACCGTGACCTTCAGGGACGGGTCCATCCGCGTCAGCCAGAAGGCGACCGACGCCCCCATCACCGCCCCGCCCGCGATCAGCACCTCGGCCATGCCGTTCCCCCTTTGCCGTCTGCCGGGCGACAGCGTTGGCCCAGCCCTGCGGCGGGTGCAAGCGGACGGCGGCAGTCTGCCGCATGATCCATGCAAGGTGCTGGACCTTGACCCGCGGATCGGCGATAGGAAGGACCGTCCTGCTGCCGAAGGAGCCTGGCCCATGTGGATCGTCGATCGCCTGCTGACCTGGTGGAACGGTCAGACCCTGGGTACGCAGATCTGGACTGCGCGTCACGGCCAGAAGGTCGGCGAGGACGCTCAGGGCAACATCTATTACCAGACCGCCGGCGGCAAGCGCCGCTGGATCATCTTCAACGGCGAATCCGAGGCCAGCCGCGTCGCCCCGGAATGGAACGGCTGTTTGCGCCACACCTGGGACGATCCGCCCACCGTCGCGCCGCTGCCCCGCAAGCCCTGGGAACAGCCGCATCGCGAGAACATGACCGGCACGCCCGGCGCCTATCACCCGCCGGGGTCGATCCTGCGGGTGGACCCGCCGCAGCGCCGCGATTACGACGCATGGCAGCCGGAATAGCATGAGCGGGGCGGAACGGGCCGAACTGTGGGTCGGGGGGGCTGTCCTGGCCGTGGCCGCCGGTTTCCTGGTCTGGTCCACCGGGGCCTTCGGGGACGCAGGGCGCGGCACCTATCCGCTGATCGCATCCTTCCCGAACGTGAACGGCGTCGAGACGGGAACCGAGATCCGCATGGCCGGCGTCCGCATCGGCCGCGTGGCCGACGTGCGGCTCAATCCCAAGACCTATTATGCCGAAGCCGAACTGCGGGTGCCCTCGGACATCGAACTGCCCGTGGACAGCGCCGCGCTGATCCAGTCCGACGGGCTGCTGGGCGGCGCCTATATCGAACTGCAGCCGGGCGGCAGCACCGACCTGCTGGCACCGGGCGCCGAGATCGAGGACGTGCAGGGCGCGGTCAGCCTGCTGTCGCTGATGATGAAATTCGTCGATGCGCAAGCGTCGGAAAAGACGGGGGCGGAATGATCCGCGCGCTGCTGATCCTGTCGGCCGCGCTGGCCGCAGCCCCCGCGCTGGCCCAGGACCGCAGGACTACCGATGTGGCGCCGGGCACCCGCGCCGCCAGCGTCGCCCCCGCGGCCGATGGCGAGATCATGCGGGGTCAGGGCGCCTTGCTGCGCGGTCTGGACAAGGTATCGGGCCAGACCAGCGATCTGACGCTGGATGTGGGCGAATCGCTTCGCTTCGGCCGGCTGGACGTGCGGCTGGGCGAATGCCGTTATCCTGCCGCGGACAAGGAATCGGACGCCTTCGCCCAATTGACGATCACCGACAGCCTGCGGCACCGGACCGCGTTTTCGGGCTGGATGATCGCGTCCTCGCCCGCGCTGTCGGCGCTGGATGATGCGCGCTATGATATCTGGGTGGTGGCCTGCAACGACGGGTCCGGCACCGCCCGTCCCGATGTCCGCTATGAACCCGATTCCGAAGCCCCGGAAGGGGGCGAGGGCATGGGACCGTCCGAAGGCGCGGAAATCGAGGCAGGCGAGGCGGACAGCGACGCCAGCAGCGATTCCGCAGACGGCAACGGATAGGCGTGGAAATCGGCGCGGCGGGACAGCGCCGCGGCCAATCGGCGGTGATAGGCAGCGCGCGAAATCTCGATCCCGCCCATGCTGGCCAGATGGGGCGTCAGATATTGTGTGTCGAACAGCGTGAAGCCGCAGCGGTTCAGGTGATCGGACAGCCAGACCAGCGCCATCTTTGACCCGTTGGTGCGGATCGAGAACATGCTTTCGCCAAAGAACGCCGCCCCCAGCGTCACGCCGAAGATCCCGCCCGCAAGCTGGCCCTCTTGCAGGACCGCCAGCGCATGGGCATGTCCCCGCCGATAGAGTTCCGCATAAAGCCGGCGCAGCGGTGCGTTGATCCAGGTTTCCGGCCGGCCCGCGCAGGCGGCGACGATGGTATCGAAACAGGGGCGGGAACTGGCCTGCCAGCCGTCCCGGCGCAGGCTGCGGCGCAGCGACCGTGAGGCATGGATCCCGCCCACCGGCAAAATCCCCCGCCAGAGCGGATCGAACCAGTAAAGCTGGGGATTGCTGGCGGATTGCGCCATGGGAAAGACACCGCTCGCGTATCCGGTCAGCAACTGGTCGGCAGTCAGCATCAGGCGCTCTCCGTCTGTGCGCCGGCAGATTAGCGGCGGCGGCACACGAAGGCCAGCAGAGGCGAACCCTGCGCCGCACGAGAGGGTTGGCGGGCAAGGAAGGGAAGGACGAACCCTTGAACAGGCCGGGCAGCCTTTCGGCGCCTCTCTGGCGCTGACTGCGGATTCCGCCGGGGCGCGCAGGCCGCCCCGCCGCCGACTATTGCAACCTACGATGCTGCAGGCGCGACAGATCGCGCGATCCCGGCGACGGCCGGCGCCTTTCCGAGCAGGTATGTCCGTATGTCGTGACCCCCAAGCCTGAGCGCGAGCAGGACGAGGACGCGACCGTGCAGACAGCCAGAGCCGAATTCACCGATCCGGATCTCGGCGGGGCGGGCAGGGGCGATTCAGGCCGCCGTCAGCAGATGCCGGTCCTGCTGCGGCAACGGCAAGGGCCGGTTCCGCCGGCCCTTTCGCGTCAGGCGACGTTTTCCGCCAGCCAGCGTTCCAGCCAGTGGATCGAATAATCTCCGCGCAGGATGTCGGGTTCCTGCAGCAGCGCATTGAACAGCGGAACGGTGGTGTCCACCCCGTCCACAATCAGTTCCCCCAGCGCGCGGGACAGCCGCGCCAGCGCCTCGGGACGGTCGCGGCCGTGGACGATCAGCTTGCCGATCAGGCTGTCATAATAGGGCGGGATCGCATAGCCGTCATAGATCGCGGAATCGATCCGCACCCCCAGGCCGCCCGGCGCGTGATACTGGGTGATCCGGCCAGGGCAGGGGGTGAAGTTCGGCAGCTTTTCGGCGTTGATGCGCACCTCGATCGCATGGCCGCGGATCGTCAGGTCGTCCTGGCTCAGGCTCAGCGGCTCGCCCGCGGCGACGCGGATCTGTTCGCGCACCAGATCGACGCCGAAGATCGCCTCGGTCACGGGATGTTCGACCTGAAGGCGGGTGTTCATCTCGATGAAATAGAATTCGCCGTCCTCGAACAGGAACTCGACGGTGCCCGCGCCGGCATAGCCCAGCTGCGCCATCGCATCCGCGCAGATGCCGCCGATGCGGGCGCGCTGTTCGGGGGTGATGGCGGGCCCGGGGGCTTCCTCCAGCACCTTCTGGTGGCGGCGCTGCAGCGAGCAGTCGCGTTCGCCCAGATGGATCGCGCCGCCCTTGCCGTCGCCGAAGACCTGGATCTCGATATGGCGGGGACGTTGCAGGTATTTCTCGATATAGACCTCGTCGTTGCCGAAGGCGGCCTTGGCCTCGGCACGCGCGGTGCGGAAGGCGACCTCCAGCCCGGCCTCGTCATGGGCGACCTTCATTCCTTTTCCGCCGCCCCCGGCCGAGGCCTTGATGATGACGGGATAGCCGATCTGGACCGCGACCGTCCTGGCCGTGTCCACGTCGGGCACGCCGCCCTCGGACCCCGGCACCACCGGGATGCCCAGCGACTTCGCGGTTTCCTTGGCGGTGATCTTGTCGCCCATGAGGCGGATATGTTCCGCGCGCGGGCCGATGAAGGTCAGGCCGTGGTCCTCGACCATCTGCACGAAGGTCGCGTTCTCGGACAGGAAGCCATAGCCGGGATGGATCGCCTGCGCGCCCGTGATCTCGCAGGCGGAAATGATCGCGGGCATGGACAGATAGCTGGCGGCCGACGGCGGCGGGCCGATGCAGACGGATTCGTCGGCCATGCGGACATGCATGGCGTCGGTGTCGGCGGTGGAATGGACCGCGACGGAGGCGATGCCCATTTCCCGGCAGGCGCGGATCACGCGCAGCGCGATCTCGCCCCGGTTGGCGATCAGGATCTTGTCGAACATGGGCCGGTCACTCGATGACCATCAGGGGGGTGCCGAATTCGACGGGGCTGCCGTCCTCGACCAGGATGCGGCGGATGGTTCCGGCGCGCGGGGCGGGGATGTGGTTCATGGTCTTCATCGCCTCGACGATCAGCAGCGTGTCGCCCTCGGCGACCTGCTGGCCGATGGTGGCAAAGGGTTGCGCGCCGGGTTCGGCGGCCAGATAGACCGTCCCCACCATCGGCGAGGTGACGGCGCCGGGCAGGCTGGCGGGGTCGCCCGTGGGCGGGGCCGCGGCGGCGGCTGCCGGGGCTGCGGCGGGGACCTGCGCAAAGACCGGGGCGGGCTGCATGATCGCCGGCGCGTTCTGTTTGGACAGCTGGACGGTCAGGCGATCGTTTTCGCCGTATTCGCGCTTGACCGAGATTTCGGTCAGTTCGTTGCGGTTCAAAAGCTCGGCCAGCGCCTGGATGAAGGCCACATCGCCTTCGTGATGCTTGCCATCGTTGTTGTCGCCCATGCCGTCCTCTGTGCCTGTGCCGTTCTGTTGCCTGCGGCGGTATCGCGCGCTTATAGCCCGCAGCCGAGCGCAAGGGAAAGCGGTTTGGCCCCCGGCCCTGGATCAGCGGGGCGCCCGCCCCGGTTTCCAGCGTCGATGCACCCAGAACCACTGGTCCATATGGGTGCGCACCAGCCGTTCCAGATCGTCGTTCAGCGCCTGCATCATCGCCCCCGGATCGCCGGGCGCGACAGGCGCGCCCACCTGAACCCGGAAGCTCAGCCCATCGGGCTGCCGGATGCCCGCGATCGGGATCAGCGCGGCATCATGGCGCAGGGCCAGTTCGGCCGGCGTCAGCACCGTCTCGGACGGCAGCCCGAAAAAGCGCAGCGTGGCCCCGTGGCGGTCATACTGGTCGAAGCCCAGGCACAGCAGCCCGCCCCGGCGCAGGAACCGCAGCATCGCCATCAGCCCGGCCCGCCCGCGCGGGAACAGCGGCTGCGCGATGGCCTCGATCGCGGGGATGTAATGGCGGTTGAAGGCCGCGTTGTTCATCGGGCGATACAGCGCCCCCACCGGCCAGCCGCGGGCGGCAAGGGCGGCGCGGATGGCGTCGTAATTGCCGAAATGCGCGCAGGCCAGGACCACTGGCCGCCCTTCGGCCGCCGCCCGTTCCAGCGCGGCCAGGCCGGGGCCGGTCAGCGGGTCGGCTGCCGCGATGCGGGACGTGAATTCGGCGCCCGAATAGATCTCCATCATCGCGCGGCCCGCGTTGTCGGGGACTGCGCGGGTCAGGCGGCGCACCTCGGCCGCAGGCAGGTCGGGGCGGGCCAGCGCCAGATTGTCGCGGATGCGCCGCCGCCAGCCCGCCAGCGGCGCGACCAGATGGGAAAAGGCCCAGCCCATCGCCGGGATGCGGCGAGGATAAGGCAGCAGGAGGAGCAGCCGGATCAGGCCCAGGAAGACCGTGCTGGACAGCTGGTCCGTCAGCGTGCCGCGCGTATCACCGTCGCCCGTCATCCTGTCTCCTGCATGGCGCGAGCCTCGCGCGTCCAGACGTAAAGCCCGGCGGCCACGATGATCGCGGCCCCCGTCAGCGCCCAGAAATCGGGCACGGCCCCAAAGAACAGCCAGCCCCACAGCCCCGCCCAGATCAGCCCGGTATAGCCGAAGGGCGCGACCGCCGCGGCCTCGGCCAGCGAGAAGGCGCGGATCAGCAGCGCCTGCGCCGCCGTGCCCAGCAGGCCGATCAGCAGGAACGCCCACAGGTCGCCCGTCTGCACCGGCTGCCAGACGAAGGGCGCGACCAGCGACGCGCCCAGCGTGGCGACCGCCGTGGACCACAGGATCGAGGTCGCGGTCGAATCGCCCCGCACCATCCGCGTCAGGATTGCCCCCGCGGCATAGGTGACGGCTCCGATCAGCGGCAGCACCGCCGCCGGATGCAGCACCCCCGCGCCGGGCCGGATGATGATGAGCGCGCCGACCAGCGCCGCGCCGATCCCCAGGATGCGGCGCAGGCCGATGCGTTCGCCCAGGAACAGCGCCGCCCCCAGCGTGATGAGGACCGGATTGATGTCCATGATCGCCGTCGCCTCGGCCAGCCCGATGAAGGGCAGCGCGGAAAAGAACAGCCCGATCGAGGCAAGCTGCGTCACCCCGCGCCCGACCTGCAGCAGCGGCGCGCGCGACTGCACGACAGTCCCCAGCCGCGGCAGCAGCACCACGACGACGATGGCAAGGTTCACCGCCATGCGCACCCAGATCACCTGTCCGGGATGATAACGCTGGGTCAGGTGCTTGCCCGTCGCGTCCATCAGCGTGAACAGCAGCACCGATGCCAGCAGCATCAGGATGCCCGCGGCCTGCGCGTTGCGGGCCGGGCGGCGCAGCCCATCGGCCTCGCGCCCCATCAGCGCCCCGGCGCGGGACAGGGGACGCATCAGGATGCCGCCGCCGGGCGGCGGGTCATGTCCGGGCGGGGCGGATGGACCGCCGCGCCCCTTGCGGGGGTCACAGCAGCGCCTTGACCCTGGCGACCGTCGCCTCGGGCGTGATGCCGAACTCCTGATACAGCCGTTCGGCTGGGGCGGATGCGCCGAAGCCGGTCATGCCGACGAAGCCCGCGCGCTTTTCGCGCCCACCCTCGCCCAGCAGCAGCCAGTCCCATGGCTGGCGCACGGCAGCCTCGATTGCGACGCGGACGGGGCCTTCGGGCAGGACCTCGGCGCGATAGCTGTCATCCTGGTCGCGGAACAGCTCCATGCAGGGGACCGACACGACGCGGGCGGGGATGCCATCGGCTTCCAGCGCCTCGGCGGCTTTCAGGGCGATCTCCACCTCGGACCCCGAGGCCATCAGGATCGCCTGCGGCGCGGCCGACGCCTCGCGCAGGACATAGGCGCCCCGCGCGGTCAGGTTCTCGTCCGTATGCTCAAGCCGCACGGTCGGCAGGTTCTGCCGCGACAGCGCCAGAACGGACGGCGTGCTGTCCGAGGTCAGCGCAATTTCCCACGCCTCGGCGGTTTCCACCACATCGGCCGGGCGGAAGGTCAGGGTGTTGGGCGTGGCGCGCAGCATCGCCAGATGCTCGACCGGCTGGTGGGTCGGGCCGTCCTCGCCCAGGCCGATGGAATCGTGGGTCATCACGTAAACCACCGGCAGGCCCATCAGCGCCGACAGACGCATCGCGCCGCGGGCGTAATCGGTGAAGGCCAGGAACGTCCCGCCATAGGGGCGGAAGCCCCCGTGCAGCCAAAGCCCGTTCATCGCTGCGGCCATGCCGTGTTCGCGGATGCCATAATGGATGTAACGGCCCAGCCGGTTTTCCGGCGAGAAGACGCCCAGCCCCTTGGTCAGGGTGTTGTTCGATCCGGTCAGGTCGGCCGAGCCGCCGATGGTTTCCGGCAGCACCGGGTTCACGACCTCCAGCACCATTTCGGACGCCTTGCGGGTCGCGACCTTGGGGCGGCTGTCCGACGCCTGCTGTTTCAGCGCGGCGATGGCGGGGGCAAGCTGCGGGTTGGCCTCGCCCGAAACCCGCGTGGCAAAGGCGTCGCGGCGGTCCGCGGGCAGGGCGTCCACGCGCGCGGCCCATGCCTCGCGTTCCGCGGTGCCGCGGCGGCCCAGTTCGCGCCAGCGCGCGACCAGCTCCTCGGGCAGATGGAAATCGGGATGCTCCCACGCATAGGCAAGCCGCGTCGCCGCGATCTCCTCGGCCCCGAGCGGCGAGCCGTGGACGCCCGAGGTGCCGCCCTTCTTGGCGGACCCGAAGCCGATGATCGTGCGGCAGGCGACCAGCACCGGGCGGCCGTCGTCCTGTTTCGCCTGCGCCAGGGCGCGGTCGATGTCGGCGGGGTCGTGGCCGTCGCAGGACAGCGTGCGCCAGCCGGACGCCTCGAAGCGTTTCAACTGGTCGGTGCTGTCGGACAGCGACACCGCGCCGTCGATGGTGATGCCGTTGTCGTCCCACAGGACGATCAGCCGGCCCAGACGCTGGTGGCCGGCCAGCGCGATCGCCTCGTGGCTGATGCCCTCCATCAGGCAGCCGTCGCCCGCGATGACCCAGGTGCGGTGGTCGCACAGGTCCGCCCCGAATTCGGCGCGCATCTTTTCCTCGGCCATGACAAAGCCCACGGCGGCGCCCA
>CALLYR010000124.1 GCA_937859005.1 uncultured Paracoccus sp.
TGATGAGCACGGGATAACCGATCAGGACGGCCTGATCGGCAAGGAAACCGGCGTCCTGATCGTCGCCGTGATAGCCGGGCACGACCGGCACCCCTGCCCGTTCCATCAGCGCCTTGGCCGCGTCCTTGAGGCCCATCGCCCGGATCGCATCGGCGGACGGGCCGATGAACACCAGCCCCGCTGCCGTCACCGCATCCACGAAGTCAGGGTTTTCGGACAGGAAGCCATAGCCGGGATGGATCGCCTGCGCGCCCGTGTCCAGCGCCGCCCGGATGATCGCGTCGCCGCGCAGATAACTGTCCTTCGGCGCGGGCCCGCCGATATTCACGGCCTCATCGGCCATCGCCACATGGCGCGCGCCGCGATCGGCGTCGGAATAGACCGCGACCGTGCCCACCCCCAGACGGCGGCAGGTGTCGATGACGCGGCAGGCGATCTCGCCCCGGTTGGCGATCAGGATCTTGCTGAACATGGGCTGTCCTTCCGTTCTGTGGCCGAAGCCTCGTCAACCCGGCTGGCGGATGGAGAGGATTGCCAGTCAGCGGAACGCACCCGCTGGCCGTACACGCGCTCCGAGTCTTCTGGGCCTCGGGACGGTTGCCCCTCCATCCCAATCACGATGGTCCTCAGCGTTCTCGGCTGACCTCTATGGTCCTGCTCAGAAATCTCTTGTCGTCGTCCCACCCACATGATCGAACAGGTCGTTCCCAACAAGGTAAAGGTGTCCCCTTCAGCCGGCCAGCCATCGAGGTCGTCCAGTACAAAGCCGACGCGACCATCGATCTCGACCAGAGAGGTGATCGTTCGCGCAAACATCGTCACATCCTGAACACGCCGAAACGGGTCGGCTCGATGGGCGCGTTCAGGCTGGCGCGCAGGGACAGCGCCAGCACGTCGCGGGTCTTGCGCGGGTCCACGATGCCGTCGTCCCACAGGCGCGCCGAGGCATAGAGAGGATGGGACTGGCGGTCGAACATCTCGATGGTGGGACGCTTGAACTCGGCCTCGTCCTCGGGCGACCAGTTGCCGCCCTTGCGCTCGATCCCCTCGCGGCGGACGGTGGCCAGCACCCCGGCGGCCTGCTCGCCGCCCATGACGCTGATGCGCGAGTTGGGCCAGGTCCACAGGAAGCGAGGCGAATAGGCGCGGCCCGCCATGCCGTAGTTGCCCGCGCCGAAGCTGCCGCCGACCAGCATGGTGATCTTGGGGACCGCGGTTGTCGCCACCGCCGTCACCATCTTGGCGCCGTGGCGGGCGATGCCTTCGTTTTCATATTTCCGCCCGACCATGAAGCCGGTGATGTTCTGAAGGAAGATCAGCGGGATATTGCGCTGACTGCACAGTTCGATGAAATGCGCGCCCTTCACGGCGGCCTCGCTGAACAGGACGCCGTTGTTGGCGACGATGCCGACCGGGCAACCCTCGATATGGGCAAAGCCGGTGACCAGCGTCTCGCCGAAGCGCGGCTTGAACTCGTCGAAGCGGCTGCCGTCCACGACCCGCGCGATCACCTCGCGGATGTCATAGGGAGTGCGCAGATCGGCGGGGACGACGCCGAGGATGTCGTCGGGGTCCAGCGCCGGAGGTTCGGGCGACTGCCAGACGACCGTCTGCGGCAGGCGGCGGTTCAGATGGCTGACGGCGCGGCGGGCCAGCGCCAGCGCGTGCGTGTCGTCTTCGGCCAGATAATCGGCCACGCCCGACAGGCGCGTGTGGACGTCGCCGCCGCCCAGATCTTCGGCGCTGACCACCTCTCCGGTCGCGGCCTTCACCAGCGGCGGACCGGCCAGGAAGATCGTGCCCTGGTTGCGCACGATGATCGTCACGTCCGACATTGCGGGGACGTAAGCCCCGCCTGCCGTGCAGCTTCCCATCACCACGGCGATCTGCGGGATGCCCTTGGCGCTCATCTGCGCCTGATTATAGAAGATGCGCCCGAAATGGTCGCGGTCGGGGAACACCTCGTCCTGGTTGGGCAGGTTGGCGCCGCCCGAATCGACCAGATAGACGCAGGGCAGATGGCATTGCTCGGCGATCTCCTGCGCGCGCAGGTGTTTCTTGACCGTCAACGGGTAATAGGTGCCGCCCTTCACGGTGGCGTCGTTGGCGACCACCATCACGTCCTGCCCGTGGACGCGGCCCACCCCCGCGATCACGCCCGCACCGGGGGCCGCACCGTCATACATGTCATGCGCCGCCGTCACGCCGATTTCCAGAAACGGCGAGCCGGGGTCCAGCAGGTTCGCCACCCGTTCCCGCGGCGGCATCTTGCCGCGCGAGATATGGCGGGCCAGCGCATCCGCCCCCCCGCCCGCCGCCGCGGCGTCCGCCGCCTGCCGGATGGTGTCGAGCATGTCCAGATGCGCCTGCCGGTTGGCGCGGAAAGCGTCCGAGGACGTCAGGGCGGTGGTGCGGAGTTTCATGTCATCATCTCGTCATCAGATCGCGCAGCCGCGCATCGGTAAACAGCGTCTTCCGGGTATGGAATGCGCCCCGCAGGACAGTCTCGCCGGGCCAGCCCCCCGAATTCTCGGGACACGACCGCGCAGGCCGGCTCGACACCGCGCCGGGGCGCCGGGGGAATTCCGGCGCAGCGTCCGGTCATCGTGTCCGGCAAGGGTGGCTGCATGGGCGCTGTCCTCCTTCGGGCTGCCGGTCGGGGGAAACTCAGTCCAGCACCATCAGTTCGCGCCCGATCAGCATCCGGCGGATCTCGCTGGTTCCCGCGCCGATCTCCATCAGCTTGGCGTCGCGGAACAGGCGGCTGACGGCGGAATCGTTCAGGAAGCCTGCGCCGCCCAGCGCCTGCACGGCCTGATGTGCCTGCACCATCGCCTGCTCGCTGGCGTAAAGCACCGCCCCCGCTGCGTCCTGCCGCGTGACCTTGCCCGCATCGCAGGCCTTGGCGACCTCATAGACATAGGCGCGCGCGGTGTTCAGCGCGACATACATGTCGGCGATCTTGCCCTGCATCAGCTGGAACGACCCGATCGGCTGGCCGAACTGCTTGCGTTCGCGGACATAGGGCATGACCTCGTCCAGGCACGCCGCCATGATGCCGGTGCCGATCCCCGACAGGACCAGCCGTTCGTAATCCAGGCCCGACATCAGGACGCGCACGCCCTTGCCCTCGGCCCCCAGGACGTTCTCGAACGGAACCTCGCAGTTCTCGAAGATCAGCTCGCCCGTGTTGGACCCGCGCATCCCCAGCTTGTCGAAGTGCGGGCTGGTGGAAAAGCCCTTGAAGCCGCGCTCGACGATGAAGGCGGTGATGCCCTTCGATCCCGCCTCGGGGTCGGTCTTGGCATAAACGACCAGCGTGTCGGCGTCGGGGCCGTTGGTGATCCAGTATTTGCTGCCGTTCAGCACATAATAGCCGTTGCGCTTTTCCGCGCGCAGCTTCATCCCCACGACGTCCGATCCGGCGCCCTCTTCCGACATCGCCAGCGCGCCCACATGTTCGCCCGAACACAGCCTGGGCAGGTATTTCGCCTTTTGCTCGTCGGTGCCGTTCAGCTTCAGCTGGTTCACGCACAGGTTGGAATGGGCGCCATAGGACAGGCTGACCGAAGCGCTGGCCCGCGCGATTTCCTCGACCGCGATGGTATGGGCCAGGTAACCCATGCCAGTGCCGCCGTATTCCTCGGCGACGGTGATGCCCAGCAGGCCCAGATCGCCCATCTCGCGCCATAGTTCGGCCGGGAAGTCGTTGGTGCGGTCGATCTCGGCGGCCATCGGCTTGACGCGTTCCTGCGCCCAGCGATGAACCATGTCGCGCAGCGCGTTCACGTCCTCGCCCAGATCGAATTCCATCCCGCGGGTGAACATCGGATAACCCCTCTCCCCAGGTTTATTGAACGATCGTTCAGATATGGCGCTTATGCCGCAGTCCGGGGCCGCCGGTCAACAGTCAGCTTAACGTGACAGGGCCGTCAATCACGGATTTTCTGACGCACAGCATGCCCTGCCGGCCAGACTGCACGCGGAACAGCCCCCGAACACGCGCTGCCCCCTGGCAGCAGGTCTGCAACGATGCCGCCCCGAAGACATCCGTGACCCGTTGCACCCGCCCGCGCGCCGGGCAATAAACAGGACCGGGGCGGTTAGCTCAGCTGGCAGAGCGTTTCGTTTACACCGAAAATGTCGGGGGTTCGAACCCCTCACCGCCCACCACCTTACCCTGTTGAAACCAGACAGCGCCCTTGCATTACAGGAGCTTTGGTCATTCGACGGTCGCAAATTCCGCTCCAGGCGAGGCGTATTCCGGCTGGCAAGGTCCGCCACCCCCTGAACCGTTCGGGGCGCGCCACTTCGCTCGCCTTGTCGTGCCCATCCGACCTGCGAACCGCACCCGTCCCCGCCGACATGTCGCGGCACAGGTGATGGCGGCGATCCCGAGCCGTATCGCGAGGTCGCGCCGCTGCTGTCGAAGGACCACTTCCCGGTCGGCGGCACGCCGATCGAGACCTGCGCATCCAAAAAGAGCTTCCAGCCGGAGCTGGAGGTCGCGCCCCCAAGGACGAAGGCCGGGCGATCCGCCCGCGTGCGATACCGCCCCCGATGACCTGACAACCCGCCCCGAGGCCGACCCGAAACCTTGCCCCGGCCGCCCGAGCCGCAAGGTCAGGCCAGCTTTCCGATTCCGGTCTTGGGTGGAAATCAACGCCCTGTTCTCGCTGATGTTTCACCAAGTCGTCCATTGCTGGCCAATTCCGGTCCTGAAACCGGATGTTCCGGTCGCGGAGCTTTCATTTTCGTTGCATAGGGGGCGCCCGGCGGCTAGGCACTCTGGTCACAGGCTTCGCCGCGCTGCGGCACGGACTCGCAAGCCAGGCAGATGGACCGGAGGAGGCCAAATGCTGGATCTCACCTCGATTCGCGATGTGCTTCGGACGCACTACGATCTCGCCCCGTCGATGGAACTGGCGCGGTCCATGTGCGACATCCATGCCCGGATGGGGCGCGTGGTGCCGATGCTCGACTGGGCCATTCACGCGCCCTATGTCGCGGCGATCAACCGGCTCAAGCGCGAGCGCAATGCCGTGGTGCTGGCGCATAACTACATGCCGCCCCAGATCTATCACGGCATCGCGGATGTGGTGGGCGACAGCCTGCAACTGGCGATCAAGGCCGCCGAGGTCGATGCCGACGTGATCGTGCAATGCGGCGTGCATTTCATGGCCGAGACCTCGAAGATCCTGAATCCGTCGAAAACCGTGCTGATGCCCGACATGGATGCGGGCTGTTCGCTGGCCGAAAGCATCACCGCCGAAGGCATCGCGGAAATGCGCGCCCGCTTTCCCGGTGCGGCGGTGGTCAGCTATGTCAACACCACCGCCGAGGTGAAGGCGGCATCCGACATCTGCTGCACCTCGGCCAATGCCGCGCAGATCGTGGCCGCGATGGAGGGCGACACCGTCATCATGACGCCCGACAGATGGCTGGCGCAGAATGTGGCAAAGCAGGTGCCGCAGAAGCGGATCGTCTGGTGGGACGGCGCCTGCATCGTCCATGAACAGTTCACCGTGCAGGATCTGCGCGATTTCCGCAGCTGGCATCCGGGGCTGAGGATCATCGCGCATCCCGAATGTCCCCCCGATGTCGTGGCCGAGGCCGATTTCACGGGTTCGACCGGCGGCATCCAGGACTGGGTCCAGCGGGAAAAACCGGCGCAGGTGATGCTGGTGACGGAATGCTCGATGGCCTCGAACATCTCGGATGCCCTGCCCGGGGTGGAATTCCTCGGTCCCTGCAACATGTGTCCGCACATGCAGAAGATCACGCTGGAAAAGGTGTTGTGGTCGCTTCATTCGATGACGGGTGCGGTCGAAGTCGATCCGACGATCGCCCGGCCTGCCCGGCAGGCCGTTCAGCGGATGATCGATCTGTCGCGCCGTCTGGCTGCCTGAGGCCGATGCAGGACATCTCGACCGCGCGGGTCGTCATCATCGGGGCGGGGCTTGCCGCGCTGACGGCGGCGCTGCGACTGGCGCCGCTGCCGGTGCTGATGATCTCGCCCGATCCTCTGGGGCACGGGGCCAGCTCGGCCT
>CALLYR010000125.1 GCA_937859005.1 uncultured Paracoccus sp.
CGCGCCGGGGTGCTCGCGGCGAAGGTGGGCGATCGCCTTCCGGCGGTAGCGGAGGATCTGCCCGACCCCCAGCGCCAGCACCCCGAAGACCGCGGGCCGCAGCAGGTCCAGCCAGCCCAGGACCAGCGCCCGCGAGGCTGCGATCACAGGAACACCGTCCGGGCCGCCACGTCGGGGCGCGGCCGGTCGGGGATGTCCTTCGGCCCGCGCGTGCCGATATGGATCAGGCCGGCAATGCGCTCATGCGGGCCAAGCCCCAGATGGGCGCGGGCGAAGTCGGGCTGCGCCGCCGGACCGGTCAGCCAGCAGGCCCCGTAACCCGCCGCCAGCGCCGCGTTCAGCAGCGACAGGCACACCGCGCCCGCCGACAGGACCTGTTCCCATTCGGGGATCCTGGGGCTGTCCACGGGCGAGGACACGACCGCCACGATCAGCGGCGAATCGAAGGCGGACCGCGCCTTTTCCACCGCAGCCTCGTCGGCGCCCGTCGCCGCCGCGGCCTGCGCCAGCACGGGGGCCAGCCGGTCCAGCGCCTCGCGGTCCAGCACGACGAAGCGCCACGGCTCCAGCTTGCCGTGGTCGGGGACGCGCGCGGCCAGTTCCAGCAGCCGGGCCAGTTCGTCCCGGTCCGGGCCGGGGCGGAGCAACGTCTTTGGCGGATGCGACCGGCGCGTGCCCATGAATTGCAAGGTGTCGTTCGGGGCAGTGGTCATGGCTGATCCTTGAAATGAACCGCCGGCTTGTCGGGCCGGGCGGAAACATGGTTCGCCCGGCGGGTATCCGGCTGGCGGGCGGCGAAGGTGGCGGCCCCGCGGTCGGCGGCACTGGACGATCCCGCCAGGCCCGCCGCACCGCGCGACCGCAAAAGGGTATATGCAGGCCGGAATAGCCGCCTTCGCGCACCGTGACCAGCCGCCCTGCGCCTGGACCGCTGGGCCGCAGGGCCCGGCGGGCCATGGCAGCGTCCTTGCCGGTCACCGCGGTATCCTTCCCGGCCCCCGCGCGGCCATGCGGAAGGAACGTTGCCGGGCTTGATCCCCGTCCGCCCTCCGCGCATGAGCAGGGGATGGACAGGATTGCCGATCTGCGCGCACAGGCGCAACCGGGCGCGCGTCTCGCCGTTCGCGTGACCCCGCGCGGCGGCCGGGACGAACTGACGGTGGGGCCGGACGGCACGATCCGCATCCGCGTGACCGCCGCCCCCGAGGATGGCCGCGCCAATGAAGCGGCCCGAAAGCTGCTGGCCCGCGCGCTGGGGGTGGCGAAATCGCGCCTGACGCTGGTCGGTGGGGCGACTGCGCGGGACAAGCTGTTCCGGCTCGACTGACGCTCACTCCCGTTCCAGGCGGTAATTCCCTTCGGGCAGGTTCAGGGCGGCGCGCAGTTCGTCCAGTTGTTCCAGGCTCAGCGTGATGCGCGCCACCGCGACGCCGTCGGGATCGGCCTGTTCGATCACCACCCGGTCGTCGAAGGCCAGGATCACCACATCCTCGTTCAGCGGGCGCTGTCCCTCGCGCAATTCGTCCACCAGCGTGATGACGGTCGCGTCGAATTCGTGTTCGATGGTGAACATGGAACGGCTCCGCTTTGCAGGGGCATCGGGACGGCCACAGTTGCGTGAATGCCGCAGTCCGGCAAGGGGCTGGGATTTGAACGCGCGCCGGATCGGCGCTAGGCTGCGCCACATGCTGGGGGACAAGGGAACGAACATGGTCGCAACCACCGGGCAGCGGACGGCGCGTGCGTGCCGCGGGACAGGACAGGCCGGACGAATGGCGGCCGTTCTGGTGCTGCTGGCAGGCTGCGCGGGGCCTGTGGTGGCCCCGATAGAACCCGCGCCCACGGCCGGACGGGCCGATCCGGTCATCATTTCTCAGGCCCCGAACACCCCCAATACCGCGCGCGACGCGGCGCTGGCCGCGATGACCGGCAAGGTCACGCTCGGCGACGGCGTCGC
>CALLYR010000126.1 GCA_937859005.1 uncultured Paracoccus sp.
ACCAGGCCATCGCGGCCGAGGCGGCGGCACGGGCGGCTGCGGCCTCGGCGCAAGGGGGGCTGGCCGTCGCGCGGGCAGCGCTGGCGCAGACGGCGGCAGCGCGCGACATCGCGCGGCTGAACGTCGAACGCACCCGCATCGCGGCCCCCGTGGACGGGCTGGTCGTCGCGCGGTCGGCGGCGCTGGGGGCGCTGTCGTCGGCGGCGGGCGATC
Organism: uncultured Paracoccus sp.; assembly: GCA_937859005.1. Classification (GTDB taxonomy): domain Bacteria; phylum Pseudomonadota; class Alphaproteobacteria; order Rhodobacterales; family Rhodobacteraceae; genus Paracoccus. The sequence goes on from CALLYR010000126.1 coordinate 214, forward strand.
CGATGTTCACGTTGATCGAAAACGGCATGATCGAGATGCAGGGCGAGGTGATCGAAACCGCGCTGCTTGACCTTCAACGCGGGGACAGGGCCGAACTGGACGTGGCCGGGGTGGGGCGGATCGCGGGCGAGGTGCGCCTGCTGCCCGCCGCGGTCGATCCCGCGACCCGGCTGGGCGAGGTGCGCATCGCCCTGCCTGCCGACGACCGGCTGCGCGCCGGTCTGTTCGCCAGCGGCGACATCGTCACCTCGCGCCGCGAGTCGGTGACGGTGCCCGCAACCGCCGTCCTGGCCGATGCCGACGGCGAGCGGGTGCAGGTCGTCGCCAATGGCATCGTGGACAGCCGCGCGGTCCGGGCGGGCCTGCTGTGGCAGGGGCGGCGCGAAATCCTTGAAGGCGTCAGCGAAGGCGAGATGGTGATCGAGCGCGCCGGCGCCTTTTTCCGCGCGGGCGATCCTGTCAATGTCGTGCAGGCCGGGCAAGACGCAACGGGCAGCCCGGCGCTTGCGGCCGGACAGTCCGGCGCCGCCCCGGCTGCCGAGCCTTCCGTGCGGCAGGGGGGCGCGCGGCGGACGGGTCACGGTGCCATGACCGCCGCCGCGGCAGAGGCGCCGCAATGAACCTGTCCACCTGGTCCATCCGGCACCCGGTCCCGCCCATCGCGATCTTCGTGGTGCTGGTGATCCTGGGGATCTTCAGCTTCAACCGGCTGCCGGTCACGGCGATGCCGAACATCGACCTGCCGATCGTCAGCGTGACCATCGGCCAGCCCGGCGCGGCGCCGGCCGAGCTGACCTCGCAGGTGGTCCGGCCCATCGAGGATTCGATCGCCAACATCACCGGCGTGCGCCACATGACCTCGACCGCGCAGGACAGTTCATCCTCGATCACGGTCGAGTTCGAGCTGGAAACCGACACCGACCGCGCACTGAACGACGTCAAGGACGCCGTGGCCAGCGTCCGGTCCGATCTGCCGGAATCCATCGTCGAGCCGCTGGTCCAGCGGGTGGATGTGACCGGCATGCCGATCCTGACCTATGCGGTCAGCGATTCCACCATGGCGATGGAGCAGCTGTCGAAATTCGTCGACGACGTGATCGGGCGCGAACTGTCCACCGTGGACGGCGTGGGCCAGGTCAGCCGCATCGGCGGCGCCGACCGCGAGATTCAGGTGGAACTGGACCCCGACCGGCTGCTGGCGCACCGCCTGACGGCGGCGGATGTGTCCACGCAGCTGCGCGCCCGCAACATCAACATGGGCGGCGGGCGCGGCGATCTGGCAGGCAAGGAATATTCGATCCGCGCACTGGGGTCCGCCGACACCGTGGCCCAGCTTGCCGCCACCCCCATCGCCATCGGCGCGGGCCGCACGGTGCGGCTGGACCAGCTGGGGCAGGTGGTGGACGGCCCCAGCGACGAACGCAGCTTTGCCCTGCTGGACGGGCGGCCCGTGGTGGCCTTCGGCGTCTATCGCGCCACCGGCAAATCCGACCTGCTGGCGGGCGACGGGGCCAAGGCGCGGCTGGCCGGGATCGGGGAACGCTATCCCAACCTGCGCATCACCCTGATCGACGACGCCACGACATACACCGAGCAGTCCTATCACAATGCGATGGAGACGCTGTACGAGGGCGCGGCGCTGGCCGTGATCGTCGTCATGCTGTTCCTGCGCAACTGGCGCGCGACGCTGATCGCGGCCGTGGCGCTGCCGCTGTCGGTCATCCCGACCTTCTTCGTCATGCACTGGCTGGGGTTCACCCTGAACGGCATCAGCCTGCTGGGGATCACGCTGGTGACGGGCATCCTGGTGGACGATGCCATCGTGGAAATCGAGAACATCGTCCGCCACATCCACATGGGCGTGCCCCCCTGGCAGGCCGCCGAGGACGCCGCGACCGAGATCGGCACCACCGTCATCGCGATCAGCTTTTCCATCGTGGCGGTCTTTGCCCCGGTCAGCTTCATGGGCGGGATCGCGGGGCAGTATTTCAAGCAGTTCGGCCTGACGGTCGCGGTGTCGGTGCTGTTCTCGCTGCTGGTCGCGCGGATCATCACGCCGATGATGGCCGCCTATTTCATGCGTGGGGCGGGCCATGCGCAGGAGGAACGCGACGGCGCGGCGATGCGGGGACTGATGTCGGTCCTGCGCTGGACCATGCGGCATCGGGGGCTGACGCTGCTGCTGGGGCTGGGGGTGTTTGCGGGCTCGATCTGGTCGGCGACGCTGCTGCCCACGGAATTCATCGCGGCCTCCGACGTGGGCCGCAGCCAGATCGAGATCGAACTGCCCCCCGGATCAACCGTTGACCAGACCGACGCGGCGGCGCGGCGCCTGACCGAACGCGTGGCGCAGGTCCCCGAGGTGCAGTCGGTGTTCGTCATGGGCGGCACGTCCGAGGTGACCAAGGCGCGGCTGATGATCAATTATGGCAAGAAGGACACGCGCGAGCGGACGCAGTTCGAGATCGAGGAGCAACTGAAGCGCGATCTGGCCGACATGCCGGATGTGCGGCTGAATTTCCAGAACGAACAGGGCGCCAACGACCTGACCATCAGCGTGCTGGGCGACAGCGACGAAAGCGCGGCACTGGCCGCGCAGCGTCTGGTGGACGAGATGCGCAGGATGCCCACGCTGGAAGGGGTCACGTCATCCTCCAGCCTCAAGCGTCCGGAAATCCAGGTCCGGCCCCGGCCGCAGGTCGCGGCGCAACTGGGGGTGTCGGCCAGTTCCATGGCCCAGACGCTGCTGGTCGCAACCTTGGGAGATTCCGAATCGAACCTGGCCAAGTTCAACGCAGGCGACGAACAGATTCCCATCGTGGTCCGGCTGAACAAGGCCGCGCGCGAGGATCTGATGCGGGTGCAGAACCTGCGGGTGCCCTCCGTGAACGGGCAGGTGCCGCTGGCGGCGGTGGCCGATGTCACGCTGTCGGCAGGGTCCACGCAGATCCAGCGTTACGACCGCCGCTATCAGACGACCGTGTCGGCCAACCTTGCCGATGGCGCGATCCTCGGCCCGGTCGCGGCCGAGGTGCAGGCGCTGCAGCAGAGGATCGAGCTGCCGCCGGGGACCGAGATCAAGAGCTCGGGCGACGCCGAGATCATGGGCGAGGTCTTCGGCGCCTTCGGCATCGCGATGGGGTCGGGCGTCCTGCTGGTCTATGTCGTGCTGGTGCTGCTGTTTCACAACTTCGTCACGCCGATCAGCATCCTGCTGTCGCTGCCGCTGGCGATCGGGGGGGCGATCCTTGCGCTTTACGTCACCGGCAACGCCATCGGCATGGCGGTGGTGATCGGATTCCTGATGCTGATGGGGATCGTCACCAAGAACGCGATCATGCTGGTCGAATTCGCGCAGGAGGCGATTGACCGCGGCGTCGCCAAGCGCGACGCGATCCTGGACGCCGTGCACAAGCGCGCCCGTCCCATCGTGATGACGACCATCGCCATGGCGGCGGGGATGGTGCCGTCGGCGCTGGGTACCAGCGAGGGGTCCGAGTTCCGCTCGCCCATGGCCATTGCCGTGATCGGCGGGCTGTTGCTGTCCACGGCGTTGTCGTTGCTGTTCGTGCCCTCGCTGTTCTCGCTGATCCACGGGGCGCAGGGGCGGGTCGGCGGCTGGCTGGGACGGCAACTGGGGTTGAACCGGGCGCGGCCTGCGGCGGCGGAATAAGACCGCTATCCGCCGGTCGCTGCGGGCCACGCATCCGCGCCAGGCAGCCTGTCCAGCAGCGCGTCCAGGTCGGCGACGCTGTGGAAACGCGCAGCCGCCACGACGCGATGCTGGGGGCGTTCGGCCTTGTGCCCGCTGGCGTCAGCCTT
>CALLYR010000127.1 GCA_937859005.1 uncultured Paracoccus sp.
CCCCGCAACGACGCCAGCTTCGGCGAGGTCTTCAACGACGCGCTGCGCCACGGGGACGAACCCGAAACCGCCCCCACGCCCGAACAGAACGCCGTCGCCGGGCTGATGCTGCGGGCGATGATCCAGGCCGCCAAGGCCGACGGCCGGGTGGACGAGGCGGAACGCGAGCGGCTGCTGGGCCAGCTCGGCGATCTGGACGACGCCGACCGCGCCTTCATCCGCGAACAGATGGCGGCGCCGGTGGACCCCCACACGCTGGCCCGCGACGTGCCGCAGGGTCTGGGACCGCAGGTCTATACGATGTCGCTGATGGCGATCGACTTCGACAGCGAGCAGGAGGCCCATTACCTGCACGACCTTGCCGAGGCGCTGGGCATCAGCCGCGAGCAGGTCGGCGCGATCCACCAGCAGGTAGGCGTGCAGGAGTTCGATGCCTGAGGGCCCCTGCCCGGGCGGCACGCCGCAGTCCCGCGGCATGTCATTCATTTCAGTGGGTTGGCCCGTTCCATCACCCTAATGTGATGCATGACATGACAGAGCGGCCTATTGAACCTCAGGGCGCTGCATCGCACCCTGCCCATGCGTCAACGCCGCTGAGGAGCCACGAATGCGCCTGATACTCGCCGCCGCACTGACCCTGACCCCGATGATGGCCTCTGCCCAGGACGACAGTCCCGAGGAAATGGCGCTCGAGGCGCGCCATGGCTATATGGTGATGCTGGCCTCGAACATGGGGCCGCTGGCCGCCATGGCCAAGGGCGAGATTCCTTATGACGAGGCGGTCGCCACTTTCCATGCCAACAACATCGCCGCCCTTGCCAACTATGAGGTCGAGATGCACTTCCTGCCCGGCACCGCCAAGGGCGAGATCGAGGGCAGCGACGCCCTGCCCAAGGCGTGGCAGAACCTCGAAGACGTGCGCGCCAAGCACGAGAACCTGAAGAAGGCGGCCCTTGCGGCGCCGGAAGGCGTCAAGGGCGGGCCGGAACAGGTGGCGGCCGTGGTCCAGAACCTCGGCGGCGCCTGCAAGTCCTGTCACGACGAGTACCGGGCAAAATGAGGCATCCCGCCGATGACGGCTCCATCCCCGAAGGGGTGGAGCGCATCCGGGTCTGGGATCCGTTCCTGCGCGTATTCCACTGGCTGCTGGCGTTCCTTGTCACCGCAAGCTGGCTGCTGGGACAGTTCGGTCCGTCGAAGATGACGCTGCACTTCTGGTCCGGCTATGCCATCATCGGGCTGCTGGTCTTCCGGCTGCTCTGGGGGCTTGTGGGGCCGCGCCCGGCGCGCTTCATCCATTTCATCAAGGGGCCGCGTGCCGTGTGGACCTATTCCCGCCGTTTCTTCGTGCGCGAGCCGAGCTTCTGGAACGGCCACAATCCGATGGGGGCGCTGTCGGTCATCGCCATCCTCGGGCTGCTGGTGGTGCAGGTGGCGACCGGCCTCGTGTCCGACCCCGACGATTTCATCAACGTGGGTCCGCTGGCCGATCAGGTCAGCCGCGCCACGCGCAAGGCCGCGGTGGGCTGGCACCATCTGGGTGCCACGCTGATCCTGATCCTCGTGCTGATCCATGTCGGGGTGGTCCTCTGGTACCGCTTCTGGAAGCGCGAGGATCTGGTCCGGCCCATGATTACCGGCTGGAAGCTGGTGCGGAAGGAATGACCCTCAGGTAAAGCGGTTGTCGCGCGGGAATCCGCGCGGCGCCATCCGTCCGGTCGTGCCGCGCGCGCCCAGCCATTCGGTCAGGTCGGGTTCCGTGCGCCGACGGCCTGCGGGGTCAAGCCACGACAACCCCGCCGACAGCGTGAGGCATTTCGCATCCGCCAGGCCCCCGTCCTTGAATTTCTGCAGGCGCACGCCCTTGCCGCGCGCCATCTCGGGCAGTTCGGACAGCGGAAACACCAGCAGCTTGCGGTTGTCGCCCACCGTCGCGACGTGATCGCCCTCGACCCAGCGGACCAGGGCTGCCTCGCCGTTCAGAACCTGCTTGCCCGCGCGGGTCTGGGCCAGGATGTCGGGCGCGTTCACGATGAAGCCGTCGCCCGCGCGCGAGGCGACCAGGAACTGGGCATCCTCGCGCCACGCGAACAGGTCCAGCACGGCCGCGTCGTTGGGCAGGTCGATCATCAGCCGCAGCGGCTCGCCCAACCCCCGCCCGCCGGGCAGGCCATTGGCGGGCAGCGTATAGAACCGCCCGTTCGCGCCGAAGACCATCAGCTTGTCGGTGGTTTCGGCGTGCAGCGCCATGAACGGGCCGTCGCCGTCGCGGAACTTGACCTCGGCGTCCAGCGGCTGATGACCCTTCATCGCCCTGATCCAGCCCATGCGGGACAGGATCACGGTAACCGGCTCGCGCTCGATCATCGCATCCATGTCCAGCGGCTGCACGTCCTCGGATGCGGTGATCTCGGTCCGGCGCAGGCCCTGCGGCGACGACTTGCCGAACAGGCCGCGCACCTCGCGCAACTGCTCGGCGATGCGGCCCCATTGCAGCCTTTCGTCGCCGACCAGCGCCAGCAGCCCGCCGCGCTCGGCGTCCAGCCGGCCGCGCTCGGCGCGCAGCTCGATCTCCTCCAGCCGGCGCAGGGCGCGCAGGCGCATGTTCAGGATCGCCTCGACCTGCGCTTCGGACAGGGCGAATTCGGCCATCATGACCGACTTCGGGTCGTCCTCGTGGCGGATGATCTCGATCACGCGGTCGAGGTTCAGATAGGCGACGATATAGCCGTCCAGCACCTCCAGCCGCGCGGCAATCCTCTCCAGCCGGTGGGACGACCGGCGCAGCAGAACCTCGCGCCGGTGATCGAGGAAGGCGCGCAGCACCTCGCGCAGGGAACAGACCCTGGGCGTGCGCCCGTCGATCAGCACGTTCATGTTCAGGCCGAAACGGATTTCCAGATCGCTGACCCTGAACAGCGCCGCCATCATCTGCGCGGGATCGACGTTGCGGGCCCTGGGTTCCAGCACAATGCGGATGTCGTCGGCGGATTCGTCGCGCACATCGGCCAGGATCGGGATCTTGCGGTTCGTGACCAGCTCGGCCAGCCGCTCGATCAGCCTGGATTTCTGCACCTGATAGGGAACCTCGGTCACGACGATCTGCCAGGCGCCGCGGCCCAGATCCTCGACAGCCCAGCGCGCGCGCAGGCGCAGGGACCCGCGCCCGGTCAGGTAAGCCTCGGCGATGGTCGCCGCATCCTCGACCAGCACGCCGCCGGTCGGGAAATCCGGCCCCGGCATGATCGTCATCAGGGTCTCGTGCCGCGCATCGGGCGACTTGATCAGATGCAGGCAGGCGTCCACGACCTCGTGCAGGTTGTGGGGGGGAATGTTGGTGGCCATCCCCACCGCGATGCCGCTGGCCCCGTTGCACAGCAGGTTCGGAAAGGCCGCGGGCAGCACAATGGGCTCGCTCAGCGTGCCGTCATAGTTCGGGCGGAAATCGACCGCATCCTCGGCCAGCCCGTCCATCAGCGCCTCGGCCGCAAGGGTCAGCCGCGCCTCGGTATAGCGGCTGGCGGCCGGGCTGTCGCCGTCGATGGACCCGAAGTTGCCCTGCCCGTCCACCAGCGGGTAACGCATGACGAAGGGCTGCGCCAGCCGCGCCATCGCGTCATAGATCGCAGTGTCGCCATGGGGGTGATAGTTGCCCATCACGTCGCCCGAGATCTTGGCCGACTTGCGGAAGGCCCCGGCCGGCGACAGCCGCAATTCGCGCATCGCATACAGGATGCGGCGGTGGACCGGCTTCAGCCCGTCGCGCGCATCGGGCAGC
>CALLYR010000128.1 GCA_937859005.1 uncultured Paracoccus sp.
CAACGCGCCGATCCAGGGGGCGGCGGCCGACATCATCCGCCGCGCCATGATCCGCATGCCCGAGGCCATCGCGCATCTGCCTGCGACGATGCTGCTGCAGGTCCACGACGAACTGGTGTTCGAGGCCGACGAAGGCGCCGTGGACGACCTGATTGCCATCGCGCGCGAGGTGATGGAGGGCGCGGCCATGCCTGCGGTCGAACTGTCGGTGCCGCTGGTGGTCGATGCGGGCCAGGGCCGGACCTGGGCTGAGGCGCACTGAGGGGGGCGGGGCATGGGCCATTCTCATTCCGGCCACTCTCACGCGGGACATTCCCATGCCGGTCATTCGCATGGCACCGATCTGGGCGACCGCGCGCTGCTGTGGGCGGTCGTCATCAATCTGGGCCTGACGGGGGCGCAGGTTCTGGGCGGGCTGTGGGCCGATTCCGTGGCGCTGGTCGCGGACGGCATACACAACCTGTCGGACGCGCTGGCCTTGGTGCTGGCCTTCGGCGCGCGCAGGCTGGCCCGCCGCGCCGCCAGCCCGGCGATGAGCTTCGGCTGGGGCCGGGCTGAAATCGTCGCGGCCTTCGTCAACTATCTGGCGCTGATCGCGGTGTCGCTGTGGCTGCTGGCCGAGGCTTTCGGGCGCCTGGCCGATCCTCCGGCGGTCGAGGGCTGGACCGTGGTCATCCTGGCGGCGCTGGCGCTGGTCATCGACCTGGGCACCGCCTGGCTGACGGCGCGGCTGGCGCGGGAAAGCGTCAATGTCCGCGCAGCCTATCTGCACAATCTGGCCGATGCGGGCGTCTCGGTCGCGGTGATGATCGGAGGCGTCCTGATCCTGACCTTCGGCTGGCGGATCGCGGACCCGATCCTGACCATCCTGATCTCGGTCGTGATCCTGTGGCACATCCGCGGCGACCTGGGGCCGATCCTGCGGATGCTGATGCTGGGCGCGCCCGCGGGGGTGGACGACACGGCCCTGCGCGCGGCCATCGTCGCGGTGCCCGGCGTGGCGGGCGTCCATCACCTGCATCTGTGGCAGATCGACGAACGCCGCCTGTCGGCAGAGATGCATCTGGTGGTGGGTGCGGGCGCGGACCCGCACATGACGCTGCGCGCGGTCAAGGTGGTGCTGGCCGAACGCTTCGGCATCCCCCATTCCACCATCGAGGTCGAGACGCCCGACAGCGGCTGCGCCGATCCTGTCCTGTGCGACACTGAACCGGCGCAGGACCATGACGACGGCGGTCACGACCATGCGGACCACGACCATGCGGACCCGCCGGGCGGGCGCCCCTGACGGGCGGGCCGTCAGTGGTCGTGATCGACGAAGCCCGGCTCCAGCATGAAGCGCTTGTCGCAATAGCCGCAATCGACATAGCCCACATCGGGCGAGATCATCATCCAGACGCGGGGATGGCCCAGGCCCCGCGCCTCGTCCCCCGTGCAGGCGACCTTCAGCGCCCGGACCATCTCGACCTCGGGGGCGGGCAGCGGCTCGGCCGCCGGATCCTGGTTGGTGGACAGCGAGACTTCGGTCGGCATCGCATGGGGCGTGACGGAGGACATCGGCGGGCTCTCTTGTGCTGGCGGCGAAAGGCGGGTTTAACGGCCCCGCTATTCTAGCCATCCCGCCCCGGCAGACAAGCCGCGGCCTCGAACAGGGGCGCGTCCATGACCCGGTTGCCCGACCATGCCATCCGCATCACCGACCTGCGCAAGACCTATCCCGCGCAAGGGCACGTCCCGCCGAAAGAGGCGCTGAAGGGCGTCAGCCTGAACATTCCCCGCGGGTCGATCTTCGGCCTGCTGGGGCCGAACGGGGCGGGGAAATCGACGATCATCAACATCATGGCGGGGCTTGTGAACAAGACCTCGGGCCGGGTCGAAATCTGGGGCTTCGACCAGGACGTGAATCCGCGCCAGTCCCGCGCGGCCATCGGCGTCATGCCGCAGGAACTGAATATCGACCCCTTCTTCACCCCGCGTGCGAGCCTTGAGGTGCAGGCGGGCCTGTATGGCGTGCCCAAGGCCGACCGCTGGACCGACGAGGTGCTGGAACTCGTCGGGCTGACCGCGCAGGCCGAAAGCTATACCCGCCAGCTCTCGGGCGGGATGAAGCGGCGGCTGCTGTTGGCCAAGGCGCTGGTCCACCGCCCGCGCATCCTGGTGCTGGACGAACCGACCGCCGGCGTGGACATCGGCCTGCGCGAGATGCTGTGGGCCAATGTCCGCCGCCTGAACGAACAGGGCATGACGATCATCCTGACCACGCATTACCTGGAGGAAGCCGAGGAGATGTGCGACCGCATCGCCATCATCAACCACGGCGAACTGGTGGTCGAGGACCGCACCTGCGACCTGCTGGCGCGGCGCGGCACCAAGACGCTGCTGATCGACCCCGGCGAATGGCGGGGCGCAATGCCCCCACTTCCCGCAGGGGTCGAGGCGGCGCGGCGCGGCGATGGGCAGATCGCGCTGACCTATGCGCCGGGGCTGATGCAGGCCGACCGCATCATCGACAGCCTGCGCGGGGCAGGGGTGCCGATCGTCGATGTGGCCAGCGAACAGGCCGACCTGCAGGAGGTGTTCCTGGCCCTGACCCGCCGCCCCTGAGGAGGCATCAGTCCCGCGACAGCATCCGGCCCAGCGGGCGCCCGCCCAGCAGATGCAGGTGGAAATGCGGCACCTCCTGCACGCCATGTTCGCCCGTGTTGGTGATGGCGCGGAAGCCTTCGCCGCCTTCGGCCAGCGAGATGCCCTGTTCGCGGGCGACGCGGGCAACCAGCCGGTTGAAATCCACGATTTCCGCGTCCAGGGCATTGGCCGCAAAATCGTCATAGCTGACGTATTTCCCCCTGGGGATCACCAGCACATGCACCGGCGCCTGCGGGCGGATGTCGCGGAAGGCCAGCGCGTGTTCGCTTTCCGCCACCGTGTCGTTCGGGATCTCGCCGCGCAGGATGCGGGCGAAGATGTTCTGGTCGTCATAAGCCATGACAGTCTCCTCAGTCGTCGAACAGGTAATCGGTTCCGGCCAGGATATGCGCGGTGTCGGCATCCACTTCCAGAATACGCTGCAGGGCAGCGGCATTCGCCTTGGTCGGGGCAGCTTTCGAGATGGTTTCGAAATCCTCGACATCCAGATCGCGGACCCGCTCGGCCTCCTGCTCCAGGTCGTTGCGGACCATCGGGATCAACTGGTCCACATGGTCGGGCGAACTGTGCGCCCCCGCCAGTCCCACGCGGTGGATATGGCCGCGCACATAGTCGTCGTCGAAATCGGATTCGATCAGCAGCAGCCGCGATTCCGCCGCATCGCCCAGGAAATCCTGGATCAGCCCCAGCGCCGCCGGGTCCAGGCAGATCGCCAGGCATCTCGAGTCGAACTGTTCGAACAGCATCCGCACCAGCGCGCGGCGGTGGCGCTCGCGCTTGGCCAGCGTGGTTTCGGTGCCGCCCATGTCGGGCAGCTCGGCCTCCAGTTCGTTGAACAGGTAATTCACCGCCGGAATGCCGGTGTGCAGGCGGATGGCCGCGGTCAGGCGCTTGGCCACGTGCCATTTCTTGGCCACGATCATCACCAGCGTGCGCCCGCGGCCCAGACTGCCCTCGGCCTCCCAGAAGCGCTGGCCGAAGCGGCGGCCGATCCTGCCGCGCCGGGTCAGATAGCGATAAAGGTCCGCCGCCTCGTTGGCGATGGGAAAGCTGGTCGTGTCCTCCTGCCACAGTGCCCCCAGCCGACGGCGCAGGGCGATGGCCTCGGCGCTGATCTTGCGGGCGAACAGGTAATCCTGCCGCAAGAGCAGGTCGTAGTGATCGTTATAGAAGGTGACGGGCATCCCGTAGTCGGTGAACATCAGGAAGGTCAGCGTGCGCGACCTGATTTCCCGGCGCGGCACCACATGGGGCACGAGGGTCTGGAAGAACGTCTCGTCCGGGATCCAGGTGGTGGCAAAGAAGCGCACCACATCGGGGCGCGCCTCGCAGAAGGCCAGCACCTTCTCGACAGTCTGGCGGCGCAGGCACCACCATTGCGATCCGATCATCACCCGGATGTCGGCGGGCACCTGCCGGGTCAGGCCCAGCCATTTCTGCAGTTCGTAAAGCGCATAGAACCGCCGCTTCTGCGTGCGCTCGTTGAACCAGAAGCGATAGATCAGCCGTTCTTCCTTGAAGCCGGTCTTGATCCAGTCGCTTTCGAAGAAGTCGAAGTTCTCGATATAGTCGAGGTCCTCGGCATCCAGGAAATCATGGGCATGACGGGCCGACTTGATCGGCATGCAGTCGCCCGACAGCATGTAGAAATGCGTGGCCGCCGGGAATGCCGCGACCGCGGCCCGCACGGCCTCCAGCGTGGCCGCGACAAGCGACCATTCTCCCCACCCGCATCTGATCCGCCGTGCCGCGAAGACGACATTGCGGTCCGGAGACAGGGCGCGGTGGACCGCCTGAAAGTCGGAGGCGCTGGCGCGCGCGTCGAAATGGATCGCGACGTAATCGCCCGATCCGGTCAGCCGCCGGGCCTGGGCGATGATGCCCTTGGGGTCCTTGTGGCACAGAAGGATGAATGCGATCCGGGCCATCGTCCGCTCTCTTGCCGCAATCTGTCGCAACAATACCCAAAACTGGGCCGGTCCATGTTGAAACCGGGCCCGCGATTTGCTTTGTGTCCTTCACTATTTCGGCCGTGGGGGCAACCCGCTGGATGTTCCTTCCGCGGCTTCTGTTGAAAGGTTTCGATCCATGGGTTTTCCCGGCACCTGGATGACGGAAAGCCAGAGCATGGCTTACCGCGTCGTGCCCAAATGCGCCTGTTCGACCATCGGACAGATCATGTTCCATTCCGACCACGGCCGCTATTTCGACGGCGACATCCATGACGCCAAGGCCGGCCTGCACAAGTGGAGCCAGGACGAAAGCCAGCCGCTGATCGAAGCGGCGGTGCGAGAGCATCGGCCGCTGACCTTCACCTGCGTGCGCAACCCCTATGCGCGCATCCTGTCGTCCTTTTTCGACAAGATCGCGGGCATCCAGCGCAACGGCAAGCGCTATCGCGGCAATCTGGTGCCGCAGCTGATGCAGCGTTACGGGGTCGAGGTCGGCAGCCCCGAGGACAATTTCGACTTCGACCAGATCGCGTCCTTCCGCCGGTTCCTGCTGTTCGCGCGCGACACGATCCGCTGGCGCCGCCCGATGGAGCCGGACATCCATTGGTCGGCCATGTCGGGCCATGTCGCGACCTTCATCGCCAATGGCGGCCGTTACGACCAGATCTTCTTCACCGAGAAGTTCAACGAGGGCATGCAGAAGGTGCTGGATGCGGTCGAGACCCCGGTCAGGGTCGATCTGGCCGCGGTGCCGCGCTTCAACGAATCGGAAGGCCACGGGCCAAAGCGGGCGCACAAGGTCAGCGACTATTTCGACGACCTGTCGCGGCACCTGATCTGGGAAATCTACAAGAAGGATTTCCAGCTGTTCCGCTATGACTTCGACGACCCCGACAACAAGATGCCCAAGGGCGAGGTCGATCTGGACGCGGTCCACGCGAAACTGGGCCGCTGATCCGGCGGTTCATCCGGCCGTGAAAAAGGCCCGGCCGCACGAAGGGTGCGCCGGGCCTTTCATCTTGCTGAAAATATCCCGTGGTCCGGCAGGGCAGCCCGGTCAGATCGCCGGGCTGTGGCCCTTGGCCTCCATGTCATAGGCGTCGAACTGCCGCGCGATGATCCGCGTCAGCGGGCGCCCCGCTTCGGGAATCGACAGGCCCGCGCCGCTGACGGCCACCATGTCGCCGAACTGCGCCTTGATCGGGGCGAACAGCGCCGCAAGCGTTGCGGGCGTGAAGCCGTGGTCGCGGATGAATTCGTCCGCGCGGATTTCAAAATCGCACATCAGCGCCTCGATCATGCGGGCGCGCCAGATGTCCTCGGGTGAAAAGACATGGCCGCGGGTGGTGGAAAAGCGCCCGTCGCGGATCTTGCCCACATGCGCGCCCGTCGCGGGCGCGTTCTGCGCGTAACCCTGCGGAAAGCGCGAGATCGAGGACGCGCCCATGCCGACCAGCACCTGCGCCTGGTCGTCGGTATAGCCCTGGAAGTTGCGGCGCAGCAGGCCCGCCTTCTGCGCGGTGGCAAGGCCATCGCCGGGGCGGGCGAAATGGTCGATGCCGATCTCGTCGTATCCGTCGGCCACGAACAGGTCGCGCGCGACCTCGAACAGGCGCAGCCGGGCATGGGCGTCGGGCAGGGCGTCTTCCGGGATCATCACCTGGCGCTTGGCCATCCACGGCACATGGGCATAGCCGTAAAGCGCCACCCGGTCGGGCGACAGCGCCAGCAGCTTCTGCACCGATTCGGCGATGCGTTCCGGCGTCTGGTGGGGCAGGCCATAAAGCAGGTCGGTGTTCAGGCTGGCGATGCCGCGCTCGCGGATCATGCGCACCGCCTGTGCCGTGATCTCGAAGCTCTGGTCGCGGCCGATGGTCTTCTGGATGGCGGGGTCGAAGTCCTGCACCCCGATCGAGGCCCGCGTCAGCCCCGATTCGGCCAGCGCGTCCATCCGCGCCTCGTCGATCTCGTTGGGGTCGATCTCGACAGAGAACTCGGCCCCTTCCGCCAGCGGGAAGGCGTCGAAGACCGCGCCCGCCACGCGCCGCATCATGTCGGGCGGCATCAGTGTCGGCGTGCCGCCACCCCAGTGCAGGCGCGACAGGCGCACGCTGGGGGCGAGGTTCGCCTTGAGCAGCTCCAGTTCGGCCAGCAGGATGTCGGCATAGGCGCGTACCGGCGCGTCCGACTGCGTGCCCTGCGTGCGGCAGGCGCAGAACCAGCACAGCCTGCGGCAGAACGGCACATGCATGTAGAGCGAGATCGCCGCGCCCTCGGGGATCGCCCGCACCCAGCGGGTGAAATCGTCCGGCCCCACCGTCGGCTTGAAATGCGGTGCGGTGGGATAGCTGGTATAGCGGGGGACACGTGCGTCGAACAGCCCCAGCCGTGTGAGTTGCGATTCCTGTTCCATGGCCCTAGCTTGTGCATTGGAAAGCGCGGACGAGCATTGACCCAAATCAAGACCATATCCGCGGATGAGGTTCATCCGCTGCAGGGCGCCTGCGAGGATTGTCCCATCCGCTATCGCGCAGTCTGCGCGACCTGCGAATCCGACGATCTCGCACGGCTGGAAACCACCAAATATTATCGCCGCTATGACGCGGGACAGCCGGTCGTGTGGTCGGGGGACCGGATGGACTTCGTGGCCTCGGTCGTCTCGGGCGTGGCCAGCCTGACCCAGACGATGGAGGACGGGCGCACCCAGATGGTGGGGCTGCTGCTGCCGTCCGACTTCCTGGGCCGTCCGGGCCGGGGCACGGCGCCCTATACCGTGACCGCGATATCGGAACTGCTGCTGTGCTGCTTCCGCCGCCGTCCCTTCGAAGAGATGATGAACCGCACCCCCCGCATCGCGGCGCGGCTGCTGGACATGACGCTGGACGAACTGGACGCGGCACGGGAATGGCTGCTGCTGCTGGGGCGCAAGTCGGCGCGGGAAAAGATCGCCTCGTTCCTGGCGATCCTGGCCCGGCGCGAGGCCGCGCTGCGCCATTCCCGCCCCGAGGGCAGGATCGAGATCGACCTGCCGCTGACGCGCGAGGCGATGGCCGATTACCTGGGGCTGACGCTGGAAACCGTCAGCCGGCAGATGTCGGCGCTGAAACGCGATGGCGTGATCGAACTGGGCGGCAAGCGCCGGGTGACCGTGCCCGATTTTGCCGGACTCGTCGCCGAAAGCGGAGACGACGCGGACGGCGGCCCGCTGAGCTGAGGGACCGCGGGGCAGGGGCGGGCTCTCCGCCCCTGTGGCCGGGCCGGCGCCTCAGCGCGCCATCAGCAGCGGCACCTGCGCATGTTCCAGCATCCGCCGCGTGGTCCCCCCCATGATCGCCTCGCGGAAGCGCGACTTGCCATAGGCGCCCATCACGATCAGATCCGCGCCGGTTTCGGTGGCGCGGCGGTTCAGCACCTCGCTGATCGTGGGCAGGGTGCGGGCGAGGACGGCGATTTCGGCCTTGACCCCGTGGCGTGTCAGCATCTGGCACAGCGCCCCGCCGGGGTCCGACCGTTCCGGCCCGTGGGGCGAGGGGTCGATGACGGTGATCTCGACCTGATCGGCCGCCTTCAGCAGCGGCAGCGCCTTGCGCACGGCGTGCAATGCCTCGTCCGACTGGTTCCAGGCGACCATCACCCGCCGGCCCGACTGCGCGATGGCCGTCTCGTTGCCGGGCAGGACCAGCACGGGGATGCCGCCCGCGAACAGCGCAGCCTCGATCACCGCCTCGGTATCGGGCTGGGCGCGGCTGCCATAGGGTTTGGCCAGCACCGCCAGATCGGTAAAGCGCGCCCGCATCCCGATCAGGCCGGACACGCCGCCCATCTGGGCAACCGCGCTTTCGACCGACCAGCGGATGTCCTCGTTCCCCATGCGCTGGCGGATCTCCTGCTCCAGCGCCGATGCCGCAGCCATGGCCCGGTCGATGGCGTCCTGGAAGACATAGGCCGAGGCGCCGGCATAGTAATAGCCGGTCTGCGTATGATCGACGCCCAGGCAGAAGATCTCCAGATGCGCGTCCTCTCGCCGGGCCAGCGCGATGGCGGCGTCAAGCTGGGCCGTCTGCCCCGGCTGCGTCACCACGGTGAGAATCGTCTTGTAGCCCATGTCCCGGTCTCCTTCTTGGCGCGGCTGGCCGCAGGCTTGGCGCGGCTGGCCGCAGGATACGCGCCCGCCACGATCCGCGCGGGGCGACACTACGCCGCAGCATGGCCGGGGTTTGTTGACCCAAGTCAAGGATTCATCAAATGTGCTGCCATTACGGATACGCGCGAACAGGTCCCCCGACGCGGCAACGCGATTCGGCGGGCCTGTACAGGACATAGGGATGCGAAACAGATGCGGGATACCTTCAAGCTGATCGTGCTTGGCGCCGTCGCGGTCTTTGCCGCGATCGCGGCCAACTATGCGCACGATCTGGCCTATATGGTGAACGCGCTCATGGTGATGCTGGCCGCGGGCCTGACGTTCATGTGGGTGCTGCGGAACATGGAGGCGGGTCATGCCGCCCCCGACCAGAACGAATACATGGACGGCGTGGTGCGGGCGGGTGTGATCGCCACCGCGGGATGGGGCGTGGTCGGCTTTCTGGTCGGCGTCATCATCGCGGCCCAGCAGGCCTGGCCGTCGCTGAACCTGTCCGACCTGACGCAGGGCTATACCAACTTCGGCAAGCTGCGGCCGCTGCACACCAGCGCCGTCATCTTCGCCTTCGGCGGCAACGCGCTGATCGCGACCTCGTTCTATGTGGTGCAGCGCACCTCGGCCGCGCGGCTGTGGGGCGGCAATGCGGCCTGGTTCGTGTTCTGGGGCTATCAGCTGTTCATCCTGCTGGCCGCCAGCGGCTATATCCTGGGCGCCACCCATTCCAAGGAATATGCCGAACCCGAATGGTATGTGGACTGGTGGCTGACCATCGTCTGGGTCACCTATCTGGCCGTGTTCCTGGGCACGATCATGAGGCGGCGCGAACCCCACATCTATGTGGCCAACTGGTTCTATCTGTCCTTTATCGTGACCATCGCGATGCTGCACATCGTCAACAACCTGGCGGTCCCGGTCAGCTTCTTCGGGTCGAAATCGGTGCAGCTGTTCGGCGGCGTGCAGGACGCGATGACGCAGTGGTGGTACGGCCACAACGCGGTGGGCTTCCTGCTGACCGCGGGCTTCCTGGGGATGATGTACTATTTCATCCCGAAACAGGCAGAACGTCCGGTCTATTCCTACAAGCTGTCGATCATCCACTTCTGGGCCCTGATCTTCATGTATATCTGGGCCGGCCCGCATCACCTGCATTACACCGCGCTGCCCGAATGGGCCGCGACCCTGGGAATGGTGTTCTCGATCATGCTGTGGATGCCCTCGTGGGGCGGCATGATCAACGGGCTGATGACGCTGTCGGGAGCCTGGGACAAGCTGCGCACCGACCCGATCATCCGCATGATGGTGGTGGCGGTTGGCTTCTATGGCATGGCCACCTTCGAGGGGCCGATGATGTCGATCAAGGCCGTGAACTCGCTGTCGCATTATACCGACTGGACCATCGGCCATGTCCATTCCGGCGCGCTGGGCTGGAACGGCATGATCACCTTCGGCGCGCTTTATTATCTGACCCCCCGGCTGTGGGGGCGTGAACGCCTGTATTCGCTGTCGGCGGTCAGCTGGCACTTCTGGCTCGCGACGATCGGGCTGGTGCTCTATGCCTCGTCGATGTGGGTGTCGGGCATCATGCAGGGCCTGATGTGGCGCGAGGTGGACGCCCAGGGCTTCCTGGTCAACGCCTTCGCCGACACGGTCATCGCCAAATATCCGATGCTGATCGTGCGGACGCTGGGGGGCGTGTTCTATCTGGCCGGGGGCGTGATCATGTGCTGGAACCTCTGGGCCACGGTGGCGCGCCAGCCGCGCACCGCCGAAGTCCGCATCGCCGTGCCGGCCGAATAAGGAAAGGGACCCGACATGGCCATTCTGGACCGCCACAAGATCCTGGAAAAGAACGCGACCCTGCTGCTGGTCTTTTCCTTCCTGGTCGTCACCATCGGCGGCATCGTGGAAATCGCGCCGCTGTTCTATCTGGAAAACACCATCGAGAAGGTGGAGGGCGTTCGCCCCTATACGCCGCTGGAACTGACCGGCCGCGACATCTATGTCCGCGAGGGCTGCTATGTCTGCCACAGCCAGATGATCCGCCCCATGCGGGACGAGGTCGAACGCTATGGCCATTACAGCCTTGCCGCGGAATCGATGTACGACCATCCGTTCCAGTGGGGGTCGAAACGCACCGGGCCGGACCTGGCCCGGGTGGGCGGGCGCTATTCGGACGAATGGCATATCGACCACATGAACGACCCGCGTTCGGTCGTACCGGAATCGATCATGCCCGCCTATGGCTTCCTGCGCTCGCGCATGATCGAGCCCGAGCATATCCAGTTGCGGCTGACCGCCGACCGCCGGGTGGGCGTGCCCTATTCCGACGAGATGGTGGCCGAGGCGCGCGCCGACTTCATGGCGCAGGCGGACCCCGATGCGGATGCCTCGGGCCTGCAGGAACGTTATCCGGGCGCCCAGCAGCGCAACTTCGACCGCCAGGCCGGGGTGACGGAAATGGACGCGCTGATCGCCTATCTGCAGGTGCTGGGGACGATGGTGGACTTCTCGACCTTCCAGCCCGACCCGACGCGATAAGGGGCGGGGAGGAGTGGACCGTTATTCCTTCCTGCGACAGCTGGCCGACAGCTGGGTGCTGCTGATCCTGGTGCTGATCTTCGTGGGCGTGATCGCCTTCATCTGGCGCCCCGGATCCCGCCGCATCCAGCAGGACGCCGCCGAGAGCATCTTCCGCAACGAGACGAAACCCGCGCCCGAAGAGCCGTCACCGACGGACGAAAGAAAGGTCAAGTGATGGCCGACCAGAACGACGACAAACCGCATCCGACGCCGCGCGACCGCGAAGCGGCCGAAAACCTGCATGTCGATGCGAACGATCCGCACGAAAGCCCGGCCAACCCCGACAACCGCATCGGGCTGGACCGGATGGCGGCCGACGAGGAAAACCGTCGGCAGATCCTGGAAAACGCGCCCGAGCATACCCTGGGCACCACGCCGGCGCAGCGCACGCCCCGCAAGGCTGACCGCCGCGCCGCCAGGATGGTGACCGAGGTGAAATCGACCGGCCACAGCTGGGACGGGATCGAGGAATACGACAATCCGCTGCCGCGCTGGTGGCTGTGGACCTTTTACGCCACGATCATCTGGGCCGTGGGCTATGTCATCGCCTATCCGGCCATCCCGCTGGTGACCAAGGCGACCGAGGGGCTGCTGGGCCGCACCACCCGCAACGAGGTCGCGGCCGAGATCCGGCGCTTCGACGAGGCGAATGCCCCGATCCAGACCCGCCTGGCCTCGGTCGAACTGGACACGATCAAGGACGACCCGGACCTGCTGAACTATGCCAACAATGCGGGTGCGGCGATCTTCCGCACCTATTGCGCGCAGTGCCACGGCTCGGGCGCGGCGGGCAATCCGGGCTATCCGAACCTGCTGGACAACGACTGGCTGTGGGGCGGCACGATGGACGACATCCACACCACCGTGCTGCATGGCATCCGCAGCCCGGAAGACGCCGACACTCGGTTTTCCGAAATGCCCAAGTTCGGGGTGGATGGGCTGCTGGACAGCGAGCAGATCGAGCAGGTGACGGACTATGTCCTGTCCTTGTCCGATCAGGCCCATGACGCGGCGCGGGCCGAGGCAGGCGCGACGGTGTTTGCCGACAACTGCTCCTCGTGCCATGCCGAGGACGGGACCGGCGACCGCACGCAGGGGGCACCCAACCTGGCCGATGCCGTATGGCTCTACAACAGGAACGGACAGGCCGACCGTGCGACGATCACCCGGATCATCCATGACGGTCCTTATGGCGTGATGCCCTCGTGGAGCGATCGCCTGTCCGAGGCGGAAATCCGCGCCGTGGCCACCTATGTCCATGGTCTGGGCGGCGGGGAATGAGTCCCTGTCCCTGAGTGAAGAATCCGCGGCCGCACCTCTTGCGGCCCGGAGGGTGCCGGCCCCCGTCCTGTTCGCGCGTTTCCAGGGGGCCGGCGCTTTCTTTTCCCGGCGGCATGGCCGCGATGCAAGTGCGGCGTGACAGGGGGTGCGACAAATCGGCCCATGCGTGCCATATTCACCCGTGACTATATGACGGGTTCAGCTTTGATCCACGCCGTTGCCCGCAGGCCGTTGCACCGCCCCGCTGCCTGCGCTTCAGGAGTCCGGCATGTCCACTGTCGAACATGAACCGCCACGGCTTTATGCCGCCCGCGAACCGATCTTTCCCCGCCGGGTCCGCGGCCCCTTCAGGAACCTGAAGTGGGCGATCATGGCCGTGACGCTGGCGATCTATTACATCACGCCGTGGATCCGGTGGGACCGCGGGCCGGGGATGCCGGATCAGGCGGTGCTGGTCGATCTGGCGAACCGGCGCTTCTTCTTCTTCTGGATCGAGATCTGGCCGCACGAATTCTATTTCGTGGCCGGGCTTCTGGTCATGGCGGGGCTGGGACTGTTCCTGTTCACCTCGGCCCTGGGGCGGGTCTGGTGCGGCTATGCCTGTCCGCAGACGGTCTGGACCGATCTGTTCATGATGGTCGAGCGCTGGGTCGAGGGCGACCGCAACGCGCGCATCCGGCTTTACGACCAGCCGTGGGACGCGCGGAAGGTCCGGCTGCGCGCGACCAAATGGGCGCTGTGGCTGCTGATCGGTGTGCTGACCGGGGGCGCCTGGGTATTCTATTTCGCCGATGCGCCGACGCTGCTGCATGATCTGGTGACAGGCAACGCCCATCTCGTTGCCTATACCACCATCGCGATCATGACCGCGACGACCTTCTTTTTCGGCGGCTTCGCCCGCGAGCAGATCTGCATCTATGCCTGCCCCTGGCCGCGCATCCAGGGCGCCATGATGGACGAGGACACGCTGACCGTCGCCTATCGCGAATGGCGGGGCGAGCCGCGCGGCAAGATCGCCAAGGGCCAGCCCACCAAGTCCGACGTGCCGCCCGGTCTCAAGGGCGACTGCATCGACTGCCTGGCCTGCGTGAACGTCTGCCCGATGGGGATCGACATCCGCGAGGGGCAGCAACTGGAATGCATCACCTGCGCGCTGTGCATCGACGCCTGCGACGACGTGATGGCGAAAATCGGCAAGCCGCGCGGGCTGATCGACTATATGGCGCTGAAGGACGAGCGGGCCGAGAAGGTCGGCAACGAAGGCACGTCCCTGTGGCGTCATGTGCTGCGGCCGCGCACGCTTCTGTATTTCACGCTGTGGGCCGGGATCGGGGTCGGGCTGCTGGTGGCGCTGTTCGTGCGGTCGCCCTATGATCTGAACGTCTCGCCGGTGCGCAACCCGCTGTATGTCACGATGTCCGACGGCTCGATCCGCAACAGCTATGAATTGCGCCTGCGCAACAAGCAGGGCGAACAGAAGACCTTCACCGTGGGGGTCGAGGGACCCGAGGGGACCGCCGTGCCGGGGCTGGGCCTGACCCTGGAAGGCGCGCAGGACACCGTCAGCGTGGCCGCCGACGCCACGCATGGACAGCGCGTCTATCTGACCGTCGCGCCGGATTCGCCGCTGGCGGCTGCGGGCCAGACCGAACTGACCTTCTGGATTCAGGACGCGGAGGAAGGTCGCCGCGCCTCGGTCGAGACGGTTTTCCATGGAAAGGGGCGTCAGGATGGCTCGTGAGCTGACCGGCCGGCATGTGCTGGCGATCACGCTGGCCGCCTTCGGGGTGGTGATCGCGGTCAATGTGCTGCTGGCCGTCAAGGCGGTCGGCACCTTTCCGGGGCTCGAGGTCGCCAACAGCTATGTCGCCTCGCAGCAGTTCGACCGGGACCGCGCCTCGCAGGATGCGCTGGGCTGGACGGTGACCGCCGATTATGCCGACGGGGAAATGACCCTGATGATCCGGGACCGGGACGGCAATCCGGCGCGGGTGCGGTCGCTGTCGGCCACCATCGGCCGCCCCACCCATGTGCGCGACGACCGAACGCCCCGCTTCACCTGGCGCGACGGGCTGTTCCGGGCGCCGCTGGTGCTGGGATCGGGGATCTGGAACATCCATCTGACCGCAATTGCCTCGGACGGGACGGAATTCCGGCAGCGCATCGATCATTACAACGGCAGCCGGGTGGAATGATGACCGAAGCGCGCACCGACATCGGAAGCTCGGACCATGACCTGCGGCTCAGCGCCTGCCCGGCCTGCGATGCGGCCCCCCTGGCCGAACGCATCGCCCAGCGTGCGGTGAAAACCGGCGAACTGGTCCTGTCGCTGCCGACCGTCCATTGCGCGACCTGCATCACCGATGTCGAACGTGCGCTTGCCGCGGTGCCGGGCGTCTGGTCTGCGCGGGTCAATCTGTCGCTGCGCCGCGTCAGCATCGAGGCGCCGGGGCTTGCAGCCCATGACCTGATTCCGGTGCTGGACCGGATCGGATACGAGGCGCACGAACTTGACCCGGCTGCTCTGAGCGCGACCGCCGCCGACCGGCAGGGGCGCGATATCCTGATGCGGATCGGGGTGTCGGGCTTTGCGATGATGAACATCATGATCCTGTCGGTGGCGGTCTGGTCGGGCGCCGAGGCCGCGACGCGGGATCTGTTCCACTGGATTTCCGGCGCCATCGCGCTGCCCACGGTGGCATTCGCCGGCAGGCCTTTCTTTGCCAGCGCGTGGCGCGCCCTGCGGGCGGGGCGGTTGGGGATGGATGTGCCGATCTCGCTGGCGCTGATTCTGGCCAGCGCGATTTCGGTGTTCGAGACCGCGCAGGGCGGCCGCCACGCCTATTTCGACGCGGCGGTGATGCTGTGCTTTTTCCTGCTGGTCGGGCGCTATCTCGATTACCGCACCCGCGCCATCGCACGCTCCGCGGCCGAGGAGCTGACCGCACTTGAAGTGCCCCGCGCGGTGGCGCTGGTGGGCGGGCAGGAAACGGCGGTCGCGGTGGCCGATCTGGTGCCGGGCGACCTGATTCTCGTGCGCCCCGGCGCACGCGTGGCGGCGGACGGCATCGTCGTCACGGGCACGTCCGAAATCGACCGGTCGCTGCTGACGGGCGAATCGCTGCCGGTGCAGGCCGCGCCGGGGCTGGCGCTGTCGGCCGGCGAGGTGAACCTGACCGGCCCCCTGACCCTGCGGGTGACGGCGGCGGGGCGGGACAGTTCGCTGGCCCGGCTGACCGCGCTGGTGGCGGCGGCGGAATCGGCGCGCGGGCGCTATACCTCGGTCGCGGATCGGGCCTCGCGCGCCTATGCGCCGGTGGTGCATCTGCTGGCGCTGGCAAGCTTTGGCGGCTGGTTGGGGGTTACGGGCGATGCGCGGCTGGCGCTGAACGTAGCGGCGGCGGTGCTGATCATCACCTGCCCCTGCGCGCTGGGGCTGGCGGTTCCGGCGGTGGTCACGGCGGCTTCGGGGCGGCTGTTCCGCCGCGGGTTGCTGATCAAGGACGGGACTGCGCTGGAACGTCTGGCCAATGTGGACACGGTTGTCTTCGACAAGACCGGCACCTTGACCCTCGGCATGCCGCAGGTGGCGGCGCCCGAGGCGCTGGACCCCGCCGCCCGGCCGGTTGCAGCCGCCCTGGCAGGCGCCTCGGCCCATCCGCTGTCGCGCGCCCTGGCCGCGGCGCTGGAGGGGGTTGGACCGGCGGCGGTAGAGGATTTGCGCGAGGTTCCGGGTTACGGGGTCGAGGGCCGCTGGCAGGGGCAGATGGTCCGGCTGGGCCGCGCCGACTGGATCGGAACGGATGAGGCCGCGCCGGGACCTGCAAGCTGGCTGCGGATCGGGGACCGGGTGCAGCGCATCGACTTTACCGACCGGTTGCGGTCAGGGGCCGAGGCTTGCGTCGCCGCGCTGCGCCGGCGGGGCCTGCGGGTGATGCTGCTGTCGGGCGACAATGCGGGCGCCGTGGCCGACATCGCCGTGCGGCTGGGGATCTCCGAATGGCGCGCGGGCGTCCTGCCGCAGGAAAAGGCAGCCGCGGTTGCCGAACTGTCGCGGGACGGCGCGCATGTGCTGATGGTGGGCGACGGGCTCAACGACACCGCGGCGCTGGCGGCGGCCCATGCCTCGATTTCACCGGCAAGCGCCCTGGATGCGGCGCGCGTGGCATCGGACATGGTACTGCTGGGCAGCGACCTTGCCCCGGTGGCCGAGGCGGTCGGCGTTGCCCGTTCCGCCGCGCGCCGGATCCGGGAAAACTTTGCGCTTTCGGTGCTCTACAACATTGTTGCGGTGCCATTTGCGGTCGCGGGATTTGCCACGCCGCTGATGGCGGCACTGGCGATGTCGCTGAGTTCGGTCAGCGTGACGCTGAATGCCCTGAGGGTGCGCTGATGGAGGTGCTGGTCTTCCTGATCCCGGTGTCGCTGGGGTTGGGCGCGCTGGGACTGGCGGCGTTCCTGTGGGCGCTGCGCAGCCGCCAGTACGAGGATCCGAAAGGTGACGCCGCGCGCATTCTCAGCAAGGAGTGGGATGATCGCCCGCGTCCAGCCCCGGATAAGGACAACGACGGCAGCTAGCGCGGGGCAAGCCGGGGCTTCTGTACGGAGACGCCCGGACAGGAGCGGGCCCCTGTGAGGTTCAGGGACAACCAGCGCCCGGAATGCAGGGAGAAAACGGTCTTTCAGGCTCCTGGAAGGGACCTCTGCAGTTCTGGAGAAGGAAAATGTCTCTGCAGCGCCAATCTTCATGCCTTTGGCAGGGGCCGAGTCATCTCGATACACCCGCATTCTGCAGCGATCGGGCCATGTCGCGGCGGTTTCCAGCAGCCATCCGGGTA
This sequence comes from uncultured Paracoccus sp., assembly GCA_937859005.1. Taxonomy (GTDB): domain Bacteria; phylum Pseudomonadota; class Alphaproteobacteria; order Rhodobacterales; family Rhodobacteraceae; genus Paracoccus. The sequence goes on from CALLYR010000128.1 coordinate 17,442, forward strand.
AGGGCGGGCTGCGAAGGCAGCGGCCGGGGCACAGACGGGAAAATAGTCCCTGAGGCAAGGGGGCACCCATGCAAGGGTGGACCCGGTCCTCTGCGCCGCGTCGTCCGCCATGATCCGGGTTCATGATGTCCGTCAAACGAAAAAGGGCGCGGTCCGGCCGCGCCCTTCACATTCTGCCGGATCTGACTCAGGGTCCAGTGACGGTGCAGTTTTGTACCCGACCGGCCAGTTTGCTGCAGGCAAGGCGCGCGGCATCCTTGGTCATGCCCACGAAACTCGCCTGAAAGCCGCGCTTGGTATTGCCGACATGGCGGCGGGCGTTGTCCAGCACCGCGCTTTCCTGCAAGGCGGTTTTCAGCAGCAATTGCTCGGCCTCGTGCCTGGACTTGTAATGGCCCAGCGACACGCCCCAGTTGCGGCTGCCCTTGGTCGAGGAGCGCGAGACGATCTCCATCGCCTCGGGCTCGGCGGCGTCGCCTTCCTCCTCCATCGCGGCGAGGATGATCCTGTCGGACTTGCGGCGCGGCGCGGCCGAGGCGGTCAGCCGCTGCGCAGGTGCGCTGCGCGTCTCGTCTGCGCCGGGAACGGCCGAGCCCGGCGTCTTTACCGCCACCTGCGGGGCGGCATCGCTGCGCGGGACAGGGCGCGGGCGGACGGCCGAGACAGCCGGTTCGGCCACGGGTTCGGGCGCTGCGGCTGCGGCAATTCGGGCGGGGGGGCGGTCGGGCTTGCGGCTTGGCCGGGCAGAGGACACGCGTTGCATCGTGGGCGCAGCCTGGGCGGCCGCCACTGCGGCATTCACCGCCGCAGGCGCCGGGACCGTGCGCGCGACCGGAGCCTGCGCCATCCTGACAGGCGCCACCCTGACCTGTGCCGCGGGCTGGACCGGGGCAGGCTGAGCGCGCGCCACCTTCACCGTGCGCTTGCGTTCGACCATATAGGCGGGCGGCTCGGGCCGGATCTCGTTCACGCGGGTGGGCGCGCTGCCGAAGCCCGCATCCAGAAGCTGCGCCATGATCGCGTTGCGATGGGCGGTGGACTGTCCGCCCAGCACGGTCGCGACGATCCGCTTGGACCCCCGCTGGGCCGAGGCCGTCAGGTTGAAGCCTGCCGCGCGGGTATAGCCGGTCTTGATTCCGTCCGCGCCCTGATAGCTGTCCAGGAACCGCTTGTTCGTGCTGGAGACGGTCGCGATCCCCGCATCGGCCGAGCGGCGCGAGAAGATGTTGTAATACTGCGGGAAATCATAGAACAGCCGCCGTCCCAGCGTGGTCATGTCGCGGGCGCTGGAATAATGCCCTTCCTGCGTCAGCCCGTTGGCGTTGCGGAAGTTGCTGCTGCGCATCCCCAGCGCGCGCGCCATCGCGGTCATCTGGGCGCCGAACTTGGCCTCGGACCCGGCCAGCCCTTCGCCGATGACGGTGGCGGCGTCGTTGGCCGACTTGACCGCCGCCGCGCGGATCAGATAGCGCAGTTCGATCTTTTGCCCCGGCCGCAGGCCCAGGCGCGAGGGCGGCTGCGACGCGGCATGGTTCGTCACGGTGAAGCGCGAATCGAGCCGCACCTGCCCGCGTTCGATGGCGGTGAACGCCATGTACAGCGTCATCATCTTGGTCAGCGACGCCGGATGCAGTCTGGCGTCGGCGTTCTGCGAATAGATTTCCTTGCCGGTCCGCGCGTCCATCACGAAGGCGGCGAACGGCGCGGCGGCGGCCGTCATCGGCACCAGTGCGCCGATCAGGACGATCCACCCCGCGATGAGGGTTCTGTAGAGCTTGTGCACTGTCCCGGTCTCTCTGCCTGCGAGGACGCGTTCTTTCGGCGCCCTTCGTTCATGAACCGACCATAGCACGCATGGCGGGATCACGAAACCGCGTTTTCACCGCGATTCCGCACGGACCGTGCTGGCGGCCCTGCCGGTCTTTCCTTGCGCGGTGCAATCCCTATATTGCCGCTATCCTTTCCGTTGTCCCACCAGGAACCGACCGTGACCGAGTTGCGCGCGACGCTGACCAGCATGACCGACGATCCCAAGGACGGGACCGATTCCGGTCTGGCCGTCAAGACCAAGCCGCGCACCCAGCGGCCACCGATGTACAAGGTGTTGCTGCTGAACGACGATTTTACCCCCATGGAGTTCGTCGTCCATATCCTTGAACGCCTGTTCGGCATGACCCATGCCCAGGCGATCGAGGTCATGCTGACGGTCCACCGCAAGGGGGTTGCGGTCGTCGGCGTCTTCTCGCACGAGGTGGCGGAAACCAAGGTCGCGCAGGTGATGGAACTGGCGCGCCGCCAGCAGCATCCGCTGCAATGCACGATGGAAAAGGAATAACGTGGCTGGATCGCGTCTGGAACTGATCGATCCGGCCCCGGGTCCGGTCTTGCTGGTGGGACCCCGTGCGGGCGACGACCTGTCGGGATTCGACCCTGTGCAGACCGTGGTCGTGCAAGGGTTCCGCCCCGATCACGACGCGATTGCCGCGCGCGGGTTCCGGGTCCGGGCGACCTTTGAGGAAACCGAGATTGCGGCTGCCGTCGTGTTCCTGCCCCGCGCCCGCGCACAGGCTCATGCCCGAATCGCCGCGGCGGCCCGCCGGCTGCCCGAGGGCGCGCCGCTGTGGATCGACGGGCAGAAGACGGACGGCGTCGATTCTGTCCTGCGCGAGATGCGCGCGCTGGCACCCGTGGACCGGGTGCAGTCGCGTGCGCATGGCAAGATCTTCCGCGTGACGGTGCCTGCGGGCGACTGGCTGCCGCCGGGCTGGACGGGGGCGGAAACCGTGGTCGGGGGCGGCTTCGTCACCGCGCCCGGCGTCTTTTCCGCCGACGGCCCTGATCCGGCATCTGAAATGCTGGCCGCGCATCTGCCCGACCGGATGCCCACGCGCGTCGTCGATCTGGGCGCGGGCTGGGGCTGGCTTGCCGCGCAGGTTCTGGCCCGGCCGGGGGTCGAGGCGCTGCATCTGGTCGAGGCAGACCATGACGCCCTCGCCTGCGCGCGCCGCAACGTCACCGACCCCCGCGCGCAGTTCCACTGGGCCGACGCGCTGACTTTCCGCCTGCCCGATCCGGTGAACGGGGTGGTGATGAACCCGCCCTTTCATCAGACCCGCGCCGCCGATCCGCATCTGGGCGCGCGCTTTATCCGCGCCGCCGCCGGGCTGCTGACCGGGGCGGGGCGGCTGTGGATGGTGGCCAACCGGCACCTGCCCTATGAGCCGGTGCTGCGCGAGCATTTCACCGATGTCGCGGAAATCGGCGGCGATACCCGTTTCAAGGTGCTGACCGCGACCGGCGCGGGCCGCGCGGGCAGGCGCCGCTAGCCCTGTTCGGGATGGGCCGCCTTGCAGGCCCGCACCACCGCCTGCGCTGCGGGCGTCAGGGCCGTCAGCCGCGCCTGCAGGTTGTCGCGCTTGCGCTGTTCGGAGGCCGGGTCGATCGGCACGCGGTAACGTTCGATGTCGGTCACGTCGCGCAGGCAGGGTCGGGTCACCACATGCCGGTCGCCGTCCTTGTCGCGGAAGACGGCCGAGCAGTCGCGAAAGACGGTCCTTGTGACCTCGCGCTCCTCCCAGGCATAGCCGCGGGCCAGATTGCCCTCGACCTCGGCCAGCAGGTCGGACACCACCCGGTATTCGCGGGTGTTGGCGCTGATGCATCGTTCCTGCGGGGTGCCGCAGGCGGCAAGCATCGCGCAGGCCAGCGCGGTCAGGGCAAGGTTGCGGCGCATCGGGGTGGCCTCTAATCAGGGTCGGTCGATGGTAACGCCCGGCGCAATCCCGGGCAATTCACGAAAGGACCGCGCGATGCAGATGGAACAGGAACGCAGGCGCGCCGCCGCATGGTTCCGCGACCTGCGCGACCGCATCGTGGCAGCCTTCGAGGCGCTGGAGGATCGCGGCCCCGGCGACAGCCCGCCCGGCCGCTTCGAAGTGACGCCCACGACCCGCGCCGAGGATGGCGGCGGCGGCAACGCCCGGCACGATCGAATGCCCGAGTGCATCGCCCATCAAGGACCAGCCTTTGAGCGTCAGGTAGGCGGACAGAAACGCGCAGGCACCGCCGACCAGCGCGCTGACCCACATCGC
>CALLYR010000129.1 GCA_937859005.1 uncultured Paracoccus sp.
TGAGCACCTGTGTGGTCAACGGCTGGAGCACCGAGGATTACCTGGCCGACGAGCGCCCGCCCCATGCCCGCATCGGGCGGCAGTCGGAATTCCTGGCCGCGCCCGAAGGCAAGCCTCCGGTGGACCATCTGTTCCGTTACGAGGCGATGGATGCGCTGGCAGCCTTCATGGCCAAGCGGACCGGGCAGCCGGTCGAACTGGGACGCAGCAACGTGTCCCCCGCCGCCGATACCAGCCTTTCGCCTGAACGCGAGGCGCGGCTGCGGCAGGCGCTGGCGCGCGATCAGGCCCTCTGGGAAGGGGCGCGGCCGTCGTGGCCGTAAAGCTTTTTCGCGCGCTCCTCGAAGGCGCGGACGATGCGGTGCATCGCCTCGCCGAAGACGATGCCGATCACGCGGCGCAGGATGGCGTTGCGGAATTCGAAATCGACGAAGAAGCGCACCTCGCAACCGCCCTGCGGCAGGTCGGTGAACTCCCAGCCGCTGTGCAGGTGGCTGAAGGGACCTTCCAGATAGTCGGTGTCGATCTTTCTTTGCGCCGGCCACAGGGTCACCCGGCTGCCGAAACGTTCGCGGAACACCTTGAAGCTGATGACCAGATCGGCCTCGATCACCTCGGACCCGTCGGGTCCGGGCCGGTGCGACCGGATGCGCGCGGCGGTGTTCCACGGCAGGAACTTCGGATAGCTTTCAACATCCGCGACCAGGTCATACATCTGCTGCGCAGTATAAGGCAGCCTGCGGGTTTCGGCGTGATTGGGCACGAAAACGGTCCTTCGGAAGCAGCGTGCAGGCCGGTCTAGCAGAGGAGCAGGACGATGAACAACCTTGGCTGGCTGATCCGGGCGGCGCGCTGGGTCCGCAATCCCCCCAGCGCGGGACAGGTCAAGCTGGTGGCGGGGCTGATCCTGCTGGCGCTGGCCATCGTCACGCTGGAATGGCTGGACCTGTGGCCGGCATGGGCGACGCTGGAACACGGCCGCGGGGGCGGTTTCCCGCGGCCCTGAGCGGGACTGTGCCAGGCAGAGGCGTCACAGCCCCGCTTCGGCAAAGGTGTTGCACTGGTCCAGCTGCCCCGACTGCATCCCGCGCTGCAGCCAGGCGCTGCGTTCGGCCGCCGAACCGTGGGTGAAGCTGTCGGGCACCGGGACGCGGCCCGCGCTCTTCATCAGGATGTCGTCGCCAACGGCGCGGGCGGCGTTGATCGCCTCGTCGATGTCGCCGGGTTCGATGGTGCCGAAACGCTCGTTCGCCTGACGCGCCCAGATTCCCGCAAAACAGTCGGCCTGCAGTTCCGTCAGTACCGACAGCTGATTCGATTCAACCTGACCCGCGCGGGCGCGCATGTCGTTGACCTGGCCCAGGATGCCCAGCAGGTTCTGGACATGGTGGCCGATTTCATGGGCCACGACATAGGCCGCGGCGAAATCGCCTCCCGCCCCCATCCGATTCTGCATCAGGTCGAAGAAGCTGGTGTCCAGATAGACCCTGCGGTCGCCGGGGCAATAGAACGGCCCCATCGCCGCGGACGCGCCCCCGCAGGCCGACTGGACCGCGCCGGAAAACAGCACGAGCCGGGGATTGACATATTCACGGCCGACCTGCGCGGGCAGCACATCTGCCCAGACCTCTTCGGTGTCGGCCAGCACTACGGATACGAACTGCCCGGCCTCGCGTTCCTCGGGCGTCAGTTCGCGCTGGCCGGTCGCCTGGGGCGCCGAAATGTCGTTGACCACCGGCGAGATGTCGATGCCAAAGAAATAACCGACCGCCAGCACGACCAGCATGCCGACGACGCCAAGGCCGCCCGCACCCGAGGCCCCCATCATGCGCCGGTCCTCGATGTTCCGGCTGCCGCGCCGCCCTCGCCACTCCATATCCGTTCCGCCCCCTTGCTCGCGGGCAGCACTGCCCGCAAAATTGCCTGTCCCTCAAACGGTTGCTGGGGGTTGACGGTTCCCGCAGGGCGATGAATGCAGGGATGCGCGGTGCAGGAACC
>CALLYR010000130.1 GCA_937859005.1 uncultured Paracoccus sp.
AAGGCGTCACGCCCGTCCGTTTTCGGGTCGAGATATCCGGACCCGCGGACGAGCCGCTGCCCGTTCGGGAAACGACGGTGCCGGGACTGATCGTGCCGTTCCCGGTCAGCGCGTGGCGCGTGATCGCGATCGGCGCGGATGGCACGGAAAGCGCGCCCTCTGCGAGGGTCCGCATGATCCCCGAGGAAGAATAGCCGCCGGCCGGACGGACGCCCGGTGGACCGGGTGTCCGCGCGCAGCCCCGATCCGGCGCAGGCGTGATCTGGCCGGGGTTGTCCGGCGCGGCCCCTGGCTCAGCACCCCAGCGTGCGCAGATGTATTCACGATAGGCGCGGTTCGCCTCGCTTTCCTCGGGGGTGGGGGCGGGCGCGGTGCTGGCGACCGGGGCGGCGCATTGCAGCTGATAGTCCGGCTGGATGCCCGCATTGACGCAGTTGCCGATGTCCCAGCCCGGCGGAATATCCTGCAGATCGACGTTCTTCCACTTGGGATGGCCGCTTTCCTTCAGCTGCGGCAGCTGGGTCAGCATCAGGTGGGACAGGTCGGATACCGCCTTGCAGCTCTGTCTCTGATAGCGGTTGCCGCGGGGATCGTATTCATAGGTCATCAGCAGCGCCTTGACGGCGATGCCGTTCACCGCCTCGGGCTGGAACGGATAGGTGTTGGCGGGGATGGTCGCCTCGTCATAGACGCTTTTCAGCGTGTCATCCGCGATCGGCACCAGGTGGAACCGTTCCCCGTCGATGTCGCCTTCGGCGAAAAGGGCGGTCGGGGCGCCTGCGACATAGAAGAAGGCGTCGATGTCGCCGGCCTTGAGCGCGGGCAGCGCGTCGGCCGGCGAGATCTGGCGCCGTTCGGCGGGCTGGGCGCCGGTCAGGTCCAGCACCAGCGACGCGGTCAGGAAGGTGCCGCTGTTCTCGACCCCGATCGCAACCCGCTTGCCCGCCAGATCGGCGACGCTGTCGATGTCCGACCTTGCCAGAAGGTGAACTTCCTCGTCATAAAGCGGAAAGGCAATGCGCACGTTATAGATGGCGCGGGCCACATCGGGATCGTTGGCCGAATAGGTCTTCAGATATTCCAGCACGTCGTTCTGCACGATGCCGAACTGGGTGTTGCGGCGCGTGCGTACACCCATGAAATTTTCCAGCGATCCCGCGGATTCGACCACGTTCAGCGTCTGGCCGCATTGCGCCATCAGCCCGGCCAGGTCGCGGCCGATCTGGATATAGGTGCCCGTCGCGCCGCCGGTCATCACCGTCTTGCCGAATTCCTGCGCGGCGGCGGGGCCTGCCGTCAGCGTCAGCATCGCGCCAAGCGCCGCGCCGAGCCATCTGGTCTTGCACATCTCGTCTTCCCTCCCCCTTCCGCCCCGCTGGCGGGCGATGTCAGTTGCAGGCGCCAAGTTCGGCGACCAGCGCAAGCAAGGTCTGCCGGTTGATCTGGCCATAGGCGCCCCTC
>CALLYR010000131.1 GCA_937859005.1 uncultured Paracoccus sp.
CCCGTCCCATCCCGGCAGCGCGGTCAGCGCATAGCCCGCGACCGCGGCAAGCCCCAGCCCCAGCACCATTCCCGTCCCGTGGCGCGAGGGCTCCAGCCCGGCCCACAGCGACAGCGGCGGGGCCAGTATCGCGTGGACCCCCGCCAGCACGAAGAAGATGCGCCAGGGCGCGGCGAACAGCCCTTCAGCCACCGCCGTCCCATGCGGCGGACACCGGCTGGCCCAGCCGCAGCAGATCGACCGCGCGGGCGCCGATCTGGTCCACGATGTCCTCGACCGACGCCGGGCGCAGATAGAAGGCCGGAACCGGCGGCAGCACCACCGCCCCCATTTCGGTCGCCGCCGTCATGTTGCGCAGATGCGCCAGCGTCAGCGGCGCCTCGCGCGCGAGCAGGACCAGCGGGCGGCGTTCCTTCAACTGAACGCTGGCCGCGCGGGTCAACAGGTTGTCGTCCAGCCCATGCGCGATGGCGGCAAGGCTGCGCATCGAACAGGGCGCGACGATCATCCCCGCCACCGGATACGACCCCGAGGCGATCGAGGCGCCCACGTCGCGGATGTCATGGCGGCGCGACCCGGTGGCGGCCAGCATCTCCATCGCATCGGGGCCGACCTCGGTTTCCAGCGTCCGTTCCGCCGCGGGCGACAGGACCAGGTCGATCTGCGCCCCTATCCGCGCCAGATGCCGCGCGCAGGCCAGCCCCAGCGCCGCCCCGGATGCACCGGATATGCCCAGCACCACCCTCATCGTGCGAATCCGGGGATGCGCCGGGCCAGCAGGTCCGCCGCGCGGGCCTCGTGCGCGGGGTCGAGATGCATGACCTCGCCCCAGCCGCGGCCGGTTTCCGTGCCGATCTTGGTGGTGGCGTCGATGCCGATCTTGCCCGCCAGCCCTTCGAGCGGCGAGGCGAAGTCGAGGGAGTCCATCGGCGTGCGGTCCAGGATCATCACGTCGCGGCCGGGGTCCATGCGGGTCGCCAGCGCCCAGGCCACGTCATCCCAGTTCCGTGCGTCGATGTCGCCGTCCACCACCACCAGCATCTTGGTATAGCTGAACTGCGGCAGCATCCCCCACAGCGCCATCATCACCCGCCGCGCCTGTCCGGGATAGCGCTTGTCGATGGAAATCACCGCGATGCGATAGGAACAGGCGGCGGGCGGCAGCCACAGGTCGCGCACCTCGGGGATCTGGGCGCGCACGACCGGCAGGGCGAGGTCGTTGAAGACCTCTCCGATCACCGAGGGTTCGTCGGGCGGGCGGCCGGTCACGGTGGACAGATACAGCGGATCGCGCCGGTGGGTCAGGGCGCTGACGCGCATGACGGGGAATTGCTCGACGGCGTTATAGTATCCGGTATGGTCGCCGAAGGGGCCTTCGGGCGCGGCCTCGCCGGGATGGACCCAGCCCTCGATCACCATCTCGGCCTGCGCGGGCACCAGCAGCGGCACGGTCCGTGCCGG
>CALLYR010000132.1 GCA_937859005.1 uncultured Paracoccus sp.
GGGCACGCGCCACCGCATCACCGCCGACCCGGTGGTGGCGGGCGGCCGCGTCTTCACGCTGGACAGCCGCGCGCGCGTCACCGCCACGGCGCTGTCGGGCGGCACCGCCTGGACGGCAGACCTGACCCCCGCGACGGAACCGGGCGACAGCGCCTCGGGCGGCGGCATCGCCTATGAAGGGGGGCGCGTCTTCGTCACCACCGGCTATGGCGAGCTGGTCGCGCTGGATGCGGCCGGCGGCGGCGTGATCTGGCGCCAGCGGTTCGAAGCGCCGATCGGCGGCGCGCCCACGGTGGCGGACGGCGTCGTCTATGTCGCGGGCCGCAACGCCAATGGATGGGCGGTCCGGGCCAGCGACGGCAAGGTGCAGTGGATGGTGTCGGGGATCGCCGCGCCGACGGGCGTCATGGGCGTGTCCTCGCCCGCGGTGGACGGCGATCTGGTGGTGTTCCCCTTCGCCTCGGGCCAGCTTCTGGCCGTGGACACGGCGACCGGCGAACAGCGCTGGTCGGGCCAGGTCGCGGGCACGCGGCGCGGGCGGGCCATCGCCTTCATCCGCGACCTGACCGGCGATCCGGTGATCGCGGGCAATGTCGTGCTGGCGGGGTCGTCATCGGGGCGCATCAATGCCTTTGACCGCGCGACGGGGCTTGAACTGTGGTCGGACAAGGACGGCGCGAACAGCCCCGTAGCGGTCGCGGGCGGGTCCGTCTTTGCCGTCAACGACCAGGCGCAGCTGGTGCGGCTGGACGCGGCCACCGGCGGAAGGATCTTTGCGGTGAACCTGCCTTATTACACCGACCGGCGGGTGCGCCGTCAGGACAGCATCCATGTCCATTACGGCCCGGTGCTGGCGGGCGGGCGGCTGTTCGTCGCCTCATCCGACGGGGTGCTGCGGGCGTTCGATCCGCGCACGGGCGCGCTGGTCGGGCAGGGCGCGATCCCCGGTGGGGCAGCCACGGCGCCGGTCGTGTCGGGAGCCACGCTTTATGTCACCGGCCGCACCGGCCAATTGCACGCGTTCCGCTGATGAGCTTCACACTCGCCATCGTCGGGCGTCCCAATGTGGGCAAGTCCACCCTGTTCAACCGCCTTGTCGGCAAGCGGCTGGCGCTGGTCGATGACCAGCCCGGCGTCACCCGCGACCTGCGCGAGGGCGATGCGCGGCTGGGCGACCTGCGTTTCGTGGTGATCGATTCCGCCGGGCTGGAGATGGTGGACGACGACAGCCTGCAGGGCCGGATGCGCCGCCTGACCGAACGCGCCGTGGACGAGGCCGACATCTGCCTGTTCGTGATCGACGCGCGGGTGGGCGTCACCGCCGCCGACGAATATTTCGCCGACATCCTGCGCAGGCGCGCAAAACACGTCCTGCTGGCCGCCAACAAGGCCGAGGGCCGGGCAGGCGAGGCGGGCGCGGCCGAGGGCTGGTCGCTGGGCCTGGGCGAGCCGTTGCAGATTTCGGCCGAACATGGCGAGGGGCTGGAGGATCTTTACCGCGCCCTGAAACCCCTGGCCGAACAGGTGGAAGCCGAACGTCCCGTCCCGGTCGCGCCCGAAACCGATGTCACCCTGTCCGAATCCGACGCCGAATCCGGCGAGGGCGCCGAGGACTGGCGCCCGAGCGAGGCGCGGCCCCTGCAGCTTGCCGTGATCGGGCGACCCAATGCGGGGAAATCGACGCTCATCAACAAGATCATCGGCGAGGACCGGCTGCTGACCGGGCCCGAGGCCGGGATCACCCGCGATTCGATCAGCGTGCGCAGCGATTTCATGGGCACGCCCATGCGCATCTTCGACACCGCGGGCATGCGGAAAAAGGCGCGCATCAGCGACAAGCTGGAAAAGCTGTCGGTGGCCGACGGCCTGCGCGCGGTGCGGTTCGCCGAGGTGGTCGTGGTGCTGCTGGACGTGGCGGTCCCGTTCGAGCAGCAGGACCTGCGCATCGCCGATTTCGCGGAAACCGAGGGCCGCGCCGTGGTCGTCGCCGCGAACAAATGGGATCTTGAGGAAGACAAGCCCCAGAAGCTCAACGAGTTGCGCGAGGCGTTCGAGCGCCTGCTGCCGCAGTTGCGCGGCGCGCCGCTGGTGACCGTCAGCGCCCGCACCGGCAAGGGGCTGGACCGGCTGCACGCCGCTATCCTCAAGGCGCATGAGGTCTGGAACCGCCGGGTCAGCACCGCGCGGCTGAACCAATGGCTGATCGCGATGACCGAGGCGCATCCGCCCCCCGCGCCGGGCGGACGGCGCATCCGGCTGCGCTATATGACGCAGGTCAAGACACGGCCGCCGGGATTTGTCGTGATGGCGACGCATGTGGACCAGATCCCCGACAGCTATCGCCGCTATCTGGTGAACGGGCTGCGGGCCGATTTCGACCTGCCGGGGACGCCGATCCGGCTGACCTTCCGCGATCAGGGGGACAGGAACCCCTATCGCGACCGCGCATCCGGCCACCAGCACCAGACCGGGGCGCTGGCCAAGCACAAGGTCCGGCAGCGGCCCAAGGGAAGCTGACGGTTCAGGTCGTCACCCGCACGATCACCACGGCCAGCGAGGCGATGCCCAGCACGCAGGCCGTGGCCAAGGTGATGCTGATCCCCAGCGACGCCGCCGCGATCCCGATCATCGCCCAGATCAGCGCCAGCGAGAACGAGATGTTCGGCCCGATCATCATCTGCACCCTGGCGCCGGCCAGCGACATGCCCAGCAGCGCAAGCAGTGTCGCCCGGTCCAGCCCCAGCCCCAGCAGCGCATGCAGCGCCAGCGCCGCCGTCCCCGCGGCCGCCACCAGCTGCCAGCCCGCGACCAGTCCCAGCGGCGTCAGTTCCAGCATGTGCTCGACCCGGCCCAGGTCCAGGATCAGCCCCTGGATCAGCAGCGCCGTCGCCCCGGCAGCCAGCACCAGTCCCAGCAGGGGCGACATATCGATCACCCAAGGCCATGCCGCCGCGGTCAGAAACCCCAGCGATACCGTCCACCGCAGCGGCGGGACGAAACGGCAGCGCACGCGCAGCGCCAGATGCGCCACTGCCGCCAGCAGCGCGCCGATCAGCAGCGACCACAGGGCCGGATTCACCGGTTGCGACACGATGCTGACCAGATGCCGCGCGGCTTCCTCGGGCCAGGGATCGAACAGGCCATAGGGGTTGTCCAGCGTGATCGGCGGCGGCGGCGGCGGCTTGACCCGCATCAGCAGCGAGGCCGCAAGGGTGCTGGCCGCAAAGGCGGCGCAGGCAAAACCCTCGACCATGGCGCTGAGATTACGACTCATGCAGCCGAACGCCCTTGCCGCCCGGTAAGTTCGGATGCGCCGGCGGACGGATTCAGCCCCGGTCAGGCCAGCGCGCCATCCGCCCCCAGCCGCGTAGCCCCGCCCAGATACGGATGCAGCACTGCCGGCAGTTCGACCGATCCGTCCGCCTGCTGGCCGTTTTCCAGCACCGCGATCAGCGTGCGCCCCACCGCCAGCCCCGATCCGTTCAGCGTATGGACGAATTCGGGCTTGCCGCCATCGGCGGGGCGGTAACGCGCATTCATCCGCCGCGCCTGGAAATCGCCGCAATAGCTGACCGAGGAAATCTCGCGATAGCGGTTCTGGCCGGGCAGCCAGACTTCCAGGTCATGGGTGATGCGCGCGCCGAAACCCATGTCGCCGGTGCACAGGACGATGGTGCGATAGGGCAGGCCCAGCGATTCCAGCACCGCCTCGGCGCAAGCAGTCATGTGGGCGTGTTCGTCAAGGCCGGAGGCGGCGTCGGTGATCGACACCATCTCGACCTTCTCGAACTGGTGCTGGCGCAGCATCCCGGCGGTGTCGCGGCCCGCGCTGCCGGCTTCGGACCGGAAACACTGGGAATGGGCGACGTAACGGCGGGGCAGGGTGGCATGGTCCACCAGATCGCCGTGGACGATATTGGTCAGCGTGACCTCGGCCGTGGGGATCAGCCACCAGCCCTCGCGCGTCTGATAACTGTCCTCGCCGAACTTGGGCAATTGGCCGGTGCCTTCCATCATCGCGGGCAGGACCAGCACAGGCGTCCAGGTTTCCCGCAGGCCGTGGCGGGTCGTGTGCAGGTCCAGCATGAACTGCGCCAGCGCCCGGTGGATGCGCGCGACGCCCCCCGACAGCAGCACGAACCGCGACCCCGACAACTTGGCGGCGGTGGCGAAATCCATCCCCGGACGGACGCCCGCGATCTCGAAATGCTCGGCGGGGGTGAAATCCAGGGCGCGCGGCTCGCCCCAGCGGCGGATTTCCACGTTGTCGTTTTCGTCGCGGCCGACGGGGATTTGCGGCAGCGGCAAATTCGGGATGGTCAGCAGCAGCTCGCGCAGGCGGGCGTCCAGCGCCTCGGCCTCGGCCTGCAGGGCGGCGATCTCGTCCTTTTTCGCGCCGACCAGCGCGCGCAGGCGCTCGAATTCGGCGTTCTCGCCGCGGGCCTTGGCGGCGCCGACCTCCTTGCTGGCGCGGTTCTGTTCGGCCTGCGCGGTTTCGGCCGCGTTGATGCGGGCGCGGCGCTCAGTGTCCAGCGCCAGGATTTCGGGGGACATGGGCGACAGGCCGCGGCGCGCAAGGCTCGCGTCGAAGGCTGCGGGGTCGTCGCGGATCACGCGGATGTCGTGCATGGCCAGTCCTTTCCGGTCGCCGCCTGTCGGCGGCTCGGACCTGCCATAGCGCAGGGCGCAGGGTGAAAAAAGAGGCCCCGCCGCCGGGCGGGGCCTTGCGTCGGGGAAGCGGCGCCGGAAGAAGCGCCGCGCGGTCCGGCAGGCGCCCCGATCGCCCTGCGTCAGTTCGCCGGGG
>CALLYR010000133.1 GCA_937859005.1 uncultured Paracoccus sp.
GCTTGAATCATCCAGGCCGAGCGACCTCAAGAAATTTTATGGGTCCTGACCCTAGGCCCGGCAGCGGCCTGTCGCACCTGCGGCATCAACCCTTGCCTCAGGGTCACTATGGTTTTTTTTCGTCGACGCTGCCCTGCGGTCGAGGGGCCGCTTTTCGAAGAATGATGGTGATCGCGGGCGCCGCGATCGCTGGTCCAGAGGACAGCCGCGCCTCTGCTTCGCTCTGGCACGGCTGACGACTTTTCATTTCCTTCTTCCGCCTGCCATCCGGCCGGCGATCTGAACACGGGCTCTGGTGCCGCTGCGCGTCAGCCTCCACGGAGAAATCCGGTCCCTCCCACGCCAAGGCGCGGGTCCCTCCCAATTCACCGCTCCGACCCCGTGTTCAGATTACCGGCCGGCCGCAGGTCGGGCTGCGCCCACCCTGCTTTGCCCTTCGGATGACATGAGGTCATCCAAAGTGAAAAGCAGCGATGGCTTCGCCACTGGCGGAACAGGAAAGAGCGCCACGACATGTCGGACTGGATCAAACCACAGGCAGCGATTGGGCTGTGGCCCATCAGAGGCAGACCTTTGTGACAGGAAAGGCAAGCCTGCCTTCGCATCAGGGACAGACCCCACTGTTTTCACGCGGTTTTTTCACCCGCTAGAGGCAAAACTATCTGACGCCTGCCACCCGTGGGCAAGCTGGTCATCACTTGCTTCCGGTGCGTCGGGGTCGCTGGCGATCCTGCTCTGGATCTGGTCTTCGGTCAGATGCTTTCCGGTCATGGCAGGCTCCTTTCCCTTTCGCTGGCCGACCGCATCGAGATCACCGAAACCCCTTCGTTGTCCAAAGTGGTGAACACCACGGCGTCATGTCGTCCGCCAGGCGGCCCATATGTGCCGACCGCCCTTTGCCGGGACCACCGGCGAGGCCGAAAAGAACCCTTCGCCCAGATCGGCAAAATCCAGGCCGTGCTTGGCGAGGTTCGTTTGCCGCCCTGGCTCATCCCGGACGATCATCAGCATGAGTTTCTGTACATACAAGACAGGCGCAGACCTCAAGGACTCCTCCCCCTCAGGCAGCGGCCCGTGAGAAGGGAGAGTGATCTGGGAGGAGATGCCGAATGTTTACACGGTCGGTTTTCGGCCCCGTCCTCCCCTTCTCCCAGCCTCACTCTCGGACGGTGCCCTGTCCTTGGCCCGCACTCCGTTCCCTGGCGGCTGCGCACGGGCCAAGGACAGGGATCTGCCAAGGGGACGTCAAGCAAGAAGGGGTGGGGTGTTGGCCGGAAATCGACTTGAGTGGAGGCGCGGCGAACGAGGATCAGTTCGACCTGCTGGGCGAGGGGGCCGGCTGTGCAGCGGCAGGGACAGGCGTGCGCGGCTCGAAGCAGCGGTATGATACCATCTGCGCGCCCCGCAACCAGGCCGACGGCTATGCCCGCGCGGTGATGTGCAAGGGGACGGTCGGGGGCCGAAAGGCATGACCTGAAGAAGACGCGGCAGAAAGTGCCGGATGTTCACCCGATCAGTTCCAGACGCGGAACGACCGTCCAGAACGGCTACGGAGCGAGCCTCATAAGGTGATCTGAGGCAGGGGAGAGAGCAGCTTGATCCCGGCAATGACGGGTTGCGGGAGATGACATCTTCATCTAGCCCTCATCTGGCAACAAAAGGTCGTCATATGGGTCTGTTGGGAATTATTATTTCGCTGGGGATGCTGATGTATCTGGCATACCGCGGCATCAACGTGCTGATCCTGGCGCCGCTGCTGGCGCTGCTGGCGGTCCTGATGGCAGGCGGGCTGCCGATCCTTGCCACCTATACGCAAGTCTTCATGAAGTCGCTGGGCGGCTATGTAATCATCTATTTCCCGCTGTTTCTGCTGGGCGCGATCTTCGGCAAGCTCATGGCCGACGGGGGCGCGGCGCGCACCATTGCCGAAAAGATCGTCCAGAGCCTGGGCGCGCAGCGCGCGATCCTCGCCGTCGTGCTGGCCTGCGGCGTGCTGACTTATGGCGGCGTATCGCTGTTCGTCGTGGCCTTTGCCATCTATCCGATCGCCAATGCGCTGTTCCGCCGCGCCGACATTCCCAAGCGCCTGCTGCCTGCCGCCATCGCGCTGGGGTCGTTCACCTTCACGATGACGGCCTTCCCCGGCACGCCTTCGATCCAGAACGCGATCCCCATGCCGTTCTTCGGCACCAACGTCTTCGCGGCACCCGTGCTGGGCACGCTCGCCGGCCTGATCATGCTGGGCGGCGGCGTGCTCTGGTTGAACCGGCGCTCGGCCGCGGCCCATGCGCGCTCCGAGGGCTACGGACAGCACGAGCGCACGGCGGCCGACGCAGCCTTGCCCGAGGATGTGGAACTGCCCGGCTTCTGGGTCGCCATCGCGCCGGTGCTGAGCGTGATCTGCCTGAACGCGCTGTTCACCTATGCCATCATCCCGAACATGAACGCAGCCTACCTGACCGAGGAGAAATACGGCGCCACCACGCTGCAGTCGGTGGCGGGGATCTGGGCGATCATCGCCGCGCTGGCGCTGTCGATCATCCTGACCCTGGCGCTGAACTGGCGACGCTTCGTCAATGTGACCGACAGCATCAATACGGGCACGATGGGCTCGCTGCTGCCGATCTTCAACACGGCCTCCGAGGTCGGCTACGGCGCCGTCATCGCCTCGCTGCCGGCCTTCGCCATCATCCGCGACGCGGTGCTGGGCCTCTTCCCGACGAACCCGGTCGCCTCGCTGGCGGTGGCGGTCAACGTGCTGGCGGGGATCACCGGCTCCGCCTCGGGCGGCATGTCGATCGCGCTCCAGACGCTGGGCGAGCAGTTCGCCGCCATGGGGCGCGAGCAGGGGATCAGCATGGAACTGATGCACCGGGTGACGGCACTGTCCTCGGGCGGCTTCGACGCGCTGCCGCACAACGGCGCGGTCATCACCCTTCTGGCGATCACCGGCCTGACCCACAAGAAAAGCTATGGCGACATCTTCGTGGTCTCGGTCGCAATCCCCGTCCTTGCCACCATCGTCGTCATCATTCTCGGCTCGCTGGGATTTTAGGTCGTGGCGGGCAAGAGCGTCTCGGCCTTCGATGCCGCCGCGCTCGTCAGTTCGGGCGATACCGTCACCACCTCGGGCCTTGTCGGGGCGGGTGTTCCGGACGGGTTGCCGAAGGCCTTGGGTGACCGCCTCGCGCAAGAGGGCCAGCCCCGCGACTGGACCGGCTGGCGGCGTTCGGCCTTGCGGCGAATCGCCGGTGGCCACTGGGGCCTGATCCCGCAACTGGGCGCCCGCGCCCTCAGGGGCGAGATCGAGGGTTGGAACTTTCCGCAAGAAGCAATCTCGCATCTCTAACGCGACATCGCCGCCGGACGGCCCGTCACCATCAGCCATGCCGGGCTGGAAACCTTCGTGGACCCTCGTCCAGGAGGATCTGGTCGAACGGGTCACCATCAGTGGAATCGAGCGGCTGTTCTTTCAGGCCCTGCCGATCCATGTGGCGCTGCTGCGCGGCTCGACGGCGGACGAGCGCGGCAACATCACAATGGAGCGTAAGACCCTGATCTTCGACAATCTCGTGCAGGCGATGGCTTCCCGGAATCCGGGCGGGGCGGTGATCGTGCCGGTGACGAGGTCGTGGCGGCAGGCATACTGCCCACTCGCGACGTGGTGATCCCCGGCGCGCTGGGGACGCCGTGGTCCTCGCCCCGCCCGAGTTGCACCCGCAGACCCATGCGACCCAGTACAACCGCTATTGCACCGGCCGTTACCGTGCGCCCACAGGCGGCGCGGCGCCCCTGCCGCTGACCAACCGCAAGGTGATGGCCCGGCGGACGGCCTTGGAGCTTTCGGTCGGCGGGGTCGTGAACCTCGGGATCGGAATGCCGGAGGGGGTCGCCGCCGCGGCCGCCGAGGAGGGGCTGCTGAGCCATGTCACCCTGACGGCAGAGCCGGGGGTGATCGGGGGCCAGCCCGCCTCGGGCCTCGACTTCGGGGCGGCCACGAACACCGGCGCGATCATCACGCAGAACCAGCAGTCCGACTTCTATAATGGTGGCGGGCTGGATCTCGTCTGCCTCGGCATGGCGGATGTCGACGGGGCCGGCAATGTCAACGTCAGCCGAGCGGACCCTCAAGGTCTCCATCGCCGCCGACTATGGCTGCAGGAACGGCAAGGTCAAGTGGGAGGGGCGCCCCTGCTGGAACACCGTCACCCTCTTCAACGAGAGCATTGTCCCATGAGCCAAGGACAATTTCGGGCAGGACGATCTGGTTCATGCGCGCGGTACGATCAGCGAGACGAGCTACGACAGGAACGGTGAAAACCCGCTGCGCCGTCACCCTCGCCGCTGACCGGTTCGACCGCCTGGCGGCGAAGGATCGAGGCTGAAATACCGGGCGACCTCGATGCTCTGCGAATAGCCCCCGCCGATAAACGTCGAAGTGTTCATCGCTGGGGGTTTCCTCATTTTCGAGCTCGCGCATGACCGAGACCGCGTTCTTCGACAGGCAAAGGTGCCTGGACCAGCAATATTCGAAGCGGGCGCCCCTGAGCATGGGCAAGCGCGCGTTGCGCAGCGCAACGCGCGCTTGCCGTTGGCGGTGAAGATCGACGCGGCAAGGCCGTATTGGGTATCATTCGCCAGTTCGATCGCTTCCTCGAAGCTGTCCACCGCGATCATGGACAGGATCGGGCCGAAGATCTCCTCGACCGCCAGTTTCGAATGGCGGCCGGTCTCGACGATGGTCGGCTCGACGAAGCCCTTGGCGATCACATTGCCGCCCACCAGGACGGTCTCGGCCTTGGCCGCGTCCAGATAGGAACTGACCTTGCCGAAATGCGCCTCCGAGATCAGCGCCCCCACGCGGACGTCCGGGTCCAGCGGATCGCCGGCTTTCCAATCCCGGGTGAGGACCCGCACCCGCTCCATCAGGCGTTCCTGAATGCCGCGCTGCACGATCAGCCGCGAGGCCGCCGAGCAGTTCTCGCCCATGTTCCAGAAGGCGCCGTTCACGACATGGGCGGCGACGGCGTCCAGATCCTCGGCATCGTCCAGAACGATGCAGGGGTTCTTGCCGCCGAGCTCCAGCACCACCTCCTTGAGGTTGCTTTCGGCTGAATAGGTCAGGAAGCGCCGGCCGGTCGCGGTCGAGCCGGTGAAGCTGACCATGTCCACGTCCGGGTGCCGGCCCAGCGGCTCGCCCACCCCCGCGCCCGAACCCGTCACCACGTTCAGCACGCCCGCGGGCAGCCCGGCTTCGGCCGCCAGTTCCGCGACGCGCAGCGCGGTCAGCGTGGTCTCGCCCGCGGGCTTCATGACCACCGAGCAGCCGGAGGCCAGCGCCGGGCCGATCTTCCACGCCAGCATCAGCAACGGGAAGTTCCAGGGCAGCACCAGACCGACGACGCCAACCGGCTCGCGCACGATCATGGCGATATGGTTGTCGGAGGCCGGCGCGACCTGGTCGTGGATCTTGTCGATCAGTTCGGCGTGCCACTTGATGACGTGGATCGTCTCGGGCACGTCCACGGTTTCGCAGTCATAGATGGCCTTGCCGCTGTCGAGGCTTTCCAGCACCGCCAGTTCCCGGGCATTGTCCTGCATCAGCCCGGCCAGCTTCAGCAGCACCTCCTTGCGCTGACCCGGATGCAGCCGCGGCCGCAGCCGTGATCCGGGCCGCGCGCGGCCCGACTCATGAGGATCACGATCCTTGCGCGAGGTGCGTGGGCTGTGGCGCGCGCTGTTGTCGTGCCGGGGACCGAGGCGGGGCAGGCCCTGCGCTCACCCCCGTCCGACGCCTTTCCTGGTGCGTGGGGCCGACACCCATCCCCGCCCGAGTCCGCAGAAACCCGGCGATGTGATCCGGCTCGACGAACCCCTGCGCTTCAGCGGCGGCGCCGGACGGCAAACCTTCCGCGTCAGCAAGGAACGCCCATCGCGCCACCACGGTGTTCACCTGCCTTGAGACCGGCGCGACCTGCCGCATCAGCAACATCAAGCAGCGCATCTGGCCGCTGCAGCCGATCAGCCGGGCGTTGCAAAGGCAGACATGTGGAACGCCTGAACCTCGGCAGGTTGGCGGCAGGCCGACCCAAAGGGGCAGGCGTTGCGGGCGAGACAGCCGGTGGTCCGGCACATCTCGCCGCCCGGCCCGCGCACATGCGTCAGGCACGCGCGGTGGTCGAAGCCCGCAGGGGCATGGGCACCCACGGGACAGGCCTTCAGGCAGGGTTTTGCGGCGCAGGAATCGCACGGATGGACCACCTTGCCCGGCGGCCGGACCGCGATCCTCTGCCCGAACAGCAGCGCGCCCCGCCATGCGTGCCACAGCCCGTATTCAGGATGCATGAGGATGCCCAGCGGCGATGGCCGCAGCCCCTCGGCCCGCATCGCCCATTGCTGGAACGGCAGGAACGGGCGGTCGCCCGGCGACACCGCCCGCGCCCCGAACCGTGCGGCGATAGCGCCGATGACCTCGCGCGACCAGGTGTCGAGCGGATCGCCCCGGACCTCGGGCCGGTGTTGCCGCCAGCGCTGGAAATGCGGCCAGGGCGCAGCGCCCGCCTGCCCCACCAGCAGCACGGCGCGGGCAGGCTTTCCTTCGGGTCCCAAGGGGACGTCCTCGGCGGCGCCGAAATCGAAGCCGCCCCGCAGGATCAGCCCATGCGCGGCAAGCGCACTGGCAATGGGTCCCGGATCGGTCATCGCGCAACCGGTCATGGCGTCAGCGGGCGCGGGAACGGAAGGCGGCGAACCCCGGCCCCCTGTTCCACCGGCCGCGGATTGCGGGCACGGATGCGCAATTCCGTGCCGCGGTGTCCGGCGCCGTCCGTGCAGCGTCCCCGCGCTTCCGGTCCGTTTCCCGAAGGTCTCTGCCGACTGGCCCGCGCGGCGAATCCGGGGCAAGGGCGCGCTCTGGCCCGGATGGGCGCAGGGCCGGGACGGCGGCCCGGGCGCTTTTCCACGGCTGCGCCGGGGCGTCCCATCCGGGGACGCGTCATCTTCGTCCCGGGCCCGAGAAGGCGCTGCGCCAGACTTCCTTGTGAATCAGATCGGCCATTTTCGCCCGGCCGGACTCGGCGTCCTTTCATGTGAAGGCGTCGGGCATCGACGCCTTCTTGCGGGCGATGAAGTCGCGCAGCCCCTCGTCGATGCCGGCGTCCAGCGGGGGCGCCTCATAGCTGTCCAGCCATTGCCGGGCCAGCTGGTTGGCGCGCTGGGGGGCGGTCTTCTCGCCCTCGGCCTGCCACTGTTCGAACGAGTTGTTGTCGGCGATGGACGAACGATAGAACGCGGTCTGGAAATTGGCCTGCGTGTGGTCGCAGCCCAGGAAGTGGCTGCCGGGACCGACCTGGCGGATGGCGTCCATGGCCTGCCCGTTTTCCGACAGATCGACACCCTCGCAGAACTTCTGCTGCATCCCCAGCTGGTCCACGTCCATCATGAACTTCTCATAGCACGAGGCCAGCCCCCCTTCGAGCCAGCCCGCCGCGTGCAGCACGAAGTTGGTCCCCGCCAGCACCGTCGAGTTGAGCGTGTTGGCGCTTTCATACGCCGCCTGCGCGTCCGGCACCTTGGAGGCGCAGAGCGATCCCCCGGTGCGGAACGGCAGCCCCAGCCTGCGCGCAAGCTGCGCCGCGCCGTATGAGACCAGCGACGGCTCGGGCGTGCCGAAGGTGGGCGCCCCCGACTGCATCGAGATGGACGAGGCGAAGGTGCCGAACAGCACCGGCGCGCCGGGCCGGACCAGTTGGGTGAAGGCCGCGCCCGCCAGCACCTCGGCCAGCACCTGCGTCAGCGTGCCCGCGACCGTGACCGGGCTCATCGCGCCTGCCAGGATGAAGGGCGTGACGATGCAAGCCTGGTTGTTGCGGGCATAGACCTTGGCCGCGCCCAGCATGGTCTCGTCGAACACCATCGGCGAATTGGCGTTGATGAGGCTGGTCAGGACCGTGTTCTGCTCGACGAAATCTTCGCCGAACAGGATCCTGGCCATCGCCACCGTGTCCTCGGCCCGTTCGGGGGCGGTGACCGAACCCATGAACGGCTTGTCCGAATAACGGATATGGGCGTAAATCATGTCCAGGTGGCGCTTGTTCACCGGCACGTCCACCGGCTCGCACACCGTGCCGCCCGAATGGTGGATCGAGGGCGCCATATAGGCCAGCTTCACGAAGTTCCGGAAATCCTCCAGCGTGGCATAGCGGCGGTTTCCGTCCAGATCGCGCACGAAGGGCGGACCGTAAACCGGGGCGAAGACCGTGGCCTTGCCGCCGATCTGCACGGACCGTTCGGGATTGCGCGCGTGCTGGGTGAAGACCTGCGGCGCGGTCTTCAGCAGCGCGCGGCACAGGCCCCTGGGGAAATGCACGCGTTCGCCGCGCACGTCGGCGCCCGCATCCTTCCACATGGACAGCACCTCGGCATCGTCGCGGAAGATGATGCCGGTTTCCTCCAGCACGGTGTCGGCGTTGCGCTCGATCAGGGCCAGACCTTCCTCGTCCAGCACCTCATAGAAGCCCATCTTCCGGGTGATATATGGCATCTGCGGGCCAAGGCCGCCACCCGCGCGCGCGGCCCTGCGCGCCGCGGCGCCGCCGCTTGCGCCCCGGCCGCCGCGCCCGCGCCGCCCACCCGCCGTTTCCTGATCGGCTGCCGCATTCTCGGTCATGATCTTCCCCCTGCAAGCTGCGCCGGCTGCGCAAGGCCGCCGCGTCCTCTGCCGGATGGTAACCACGGTTCCGGCGCGGAAAAGACCGCAGAGCGCCATGAACTGTCACGGAATCGACACGTCCGACGCCCGCCCCGGTCGCTTTCCTGTTGCCGCAGGTCGCAAACCGGACATGGCCGGGTCCGGGCCGGTGTATGATCGGGCCGCGCGGTCCTTGCCTGCGGGGAAAGGGTACGGCGCGCGCGGGGCGACCGCGGCGAACTGGGGGGAACCATGGCTGACGACGACATCATTCTTTCCGAACTTTCCGACGACGAACTCGTCCAGCAGATGCACGACGATCTCTATGACGGGCTGAAGGAGGAGATCGAGGAAGGCACCAACATCCTGCTGGCGCGCGGCTGGGCGCCCTACAGGGTGCTGACCGAGGCGCTGGTCGAGGGAATGCGGATCGTGGGCGAGGATTTCCGCGACGGCATCCTGTTCGTCCCCGAGGTGCTGCTGTCGGCCGGCGCCATGAAGGCCGGCATGTCGATCCTGCGCCCGCTGCTGGCCGCCACCGGCGCGCCGCGCCAGGGCAAGATCGTCATCGGCACCGTCAAGGGCGACATCCACGACATCGGCAAGAACCTGGTCGGCATGATGATGGAGGGCGCAGGCTTCGAGGTCATCGACATCGGCATCAACAACCCGGTCGAGAAATATCTTGCGGCCATCGACGAGCATCAGCCCGACATTGTCGGCATGTCGGCGCTGCTGACCACCACCATGCCCTATATGAAGGTCGTCATCGA
>CALLYR010000134.1 GCA_937859005.1 uncultured Paracoccus sp.
CGGAGACGGAAATCGGCGAAATTGTCGAACTTGCTGCGGAATGCGCCGCAGTCGGCAAAGCTTTCCGACCATGCGCCGTTGGCCAGCACCATGTCGTGATCGCCCAGGTCGATCTGGAAATAGGTCCATTCCTCCCGCGGGGCCTCGCGCGTGATCGTGATCCCGTTGACCAGATCGGCGGCAAGAACGAGCGTCTCGCCGACCAGCATGGAATGGCCCGGCGACACGAACAGCGGCTGACGGGGCATGTCATCGGCAATCGAGCCGGGGGCGAAACGGATGGCTTCCTGTCCCGCGGCACGGCGGCCGGCGAAACGCTGCCATCCGATCCACCGGACCGGGCGCAGGCAGCCGAAGCGGCACACGACCATGTCGCCTTCGCGAAGCTCTTCGACCGCCACGGTCCCGTGATCCGTCAGGATCTGCGTGCCCGGCAGATAGCAGTTCGATATCTCGTGGGTGCCGAAGTCATAACCTGCGGATCGGATGTTGAGCGTTGCCGCAAGATTGCCAAGCAAATCCGGCGCATCCGCATTGGGGAAAACTACATACTGCTGTTTGGCAGCGGTTTCACCGATCAGCACGATCCTGGTCACCGGGGCGCCGAGAAGCGGATAGGTCGTATAGGTTCCGGTTCCAACCAGGGTCAGCTTGATATGCTGGGACGGAGACGCGGCCGACTTGACCGAGAAGCTGTCCCCGACCCTGAGGATCTGATCCTTGTCCGCGCCTGAATCGGACAAGGTGGTATTTGTCTTTGGTCCGTCGTATCTGGCGCCCAGCAAGAGGTTCGCAACCTCCAGCCTGGTTTCAGCGCCTTGCGATACCGTTCCGATCCGGATCGGACTTCCGGCACGGAAGTAGTCAACGGAATTGTCTTCGATTGGCATAATGTGCCCCTGTCGGAATAATGCGTCTCTAAAAGCCGCACCAAGAAGCAGAGCGCATTCCGGCCAGTCCGTCTGCAGGGCGGACAGGAGAGACTCATTCGTGACGCTTGTGGCGGCTGTGGACGGGGCCAATAACGGTATATCAGAGAAACTCCAAGTATTTTTGGAACGCGCATAAGTTCTGGTTGCTTTATTGCAACATTCCGCGGAACCGCCATGAACGATCGGATAACGCAAGGAGAACGATCGATTGACGTAGGGGAAACGGCGGGATGACGTTGGGGAAACAGCGGAATGACGCAAGGGCAAGGCAAGGCGGTATCAGCGGCTGATCGCTTTCCCCTCTGCCGCCAGGACGCCGGGCCGGAAGGGCAGGGAATAGGGGCTGCCTTTCCACGCCAAATGCGTCAATGGCAGCCCGGCGCCGAAAGATATGCGGCTGTTGCAAAGATGGCGATGATGCGGCCGGGGTTTCCGTTAATCGACAGTTGCATTTCCGTTCCCTTTCCGGTCCGTCGCAATCTGCCTTCAGCCTGTTCCTGCGCGCGGGACACAGAGAGCGGACAGGTCATGCCCCGCTGTCCGCGAATCGGCCGGAGCGGCAACCCCGCCGCTCGCCCCGGACCCGGCCGGAAGCCGGTCGATCCTGACGGCGCAGCTTCGGCTGGCCCGGCCTGCGACCGATATCGGCCAGGAGACCCCGCGAGTCTGCAGAGTCCGCAGGCGCGCCGGGCATGGGCCTGCCTGCCTTGCCGGACCCGCGCCCCGGCATTTTGGCCGATGCAGCCTGCGAACGGTGCCGGCGGCGACAGGGCGGCCCCCTGCACGGGTTCTCTCCGACTGCCCGGACCGGACGCCCCGGACCGGCGCCCGGCGGCAAGCGGGCCGCAGGTCAGGGCACCCTGAGCAGGCGCCGATCGACGGACGCCTGCCCTGGAACCATGCCGCAATGCCGGGCCGGCGCATCGGCTGCACAAAGCCGCATATCCGTGTTGCCCGAATCTCTGGTCTGTGGGAAACTTGCCGTCAAAAGAGTTCATTTGATTTGAGCGAAGGACCAGGACTGCAGACTTGTCACCCCACCTGCAACGCAGGTTGGCGACCGGGCGAGAAATCATGTCAACAGATTTCACAGTCGATGCTGCCGGCGACCATTTCCCCGAGGACCACGGGCGCCTCATCTTCGCACCCCTGGCCTTCCGAAACCTGACCGTCAAGAATCGTCTTTTCCGGTCAAGCATTTCCGGTACCTTCGACGATTACAACGGCCATGGCGGGAATGCCCGCATCAACTGGGAAAGGAAGTTTTCGCGCGGGGGCGTTGGCGCGATCATCTCCTCCTTCGTTCCCGTGACGGTCCGGGGCCGCATCCTCACCCGCTATGCGATGATAGATGCGGATGACAAGATCCCGTTCTGGCGCA
>CALLYR010000135.1 GCA_937859005.1 uncultured Paracoccus sp.
AGCCATGGCCGCCGCGCTGGCGCAGGGACCGGCGCGCGCGCAGGCCGGGATCAATGCGCTGCTGGTGGGCGCGCGCCGCGCGCTGATGGACCGCCAGCTTGACGCCGAGGTGCCGCTGATGGCGCAGGCGCTGGCCTCGGACGAGGCGGCCGAGGGCATCGCGGCCTTCCTTGGCAAGCGGCGGCCCGATTTCATCCGCCTGCGCCGCTGATCCGGGCGCGTGGGCGCGCGTTCCCGCCCGCATCATTCCGCCCGGTTGCGGACCTCGGTTTCCGGGGCCAGGACGTGGCGGACGCGACAGACGGGATGGGTCCCCGTCCATCTGCAGAAGTCATGGACCAGCACCGGCGCCGCGGGATCGATGCCCATCGGCTCGGCGGTGCCGGACTCTCCGGCGGTCCGCGCCGTCAGCTTCATCTCGGCATGGTTCAGCGGCACATGCCGGGCCATCCATTCATTGGCCGGGGTTGGCCTGCAGCACCTCGTCGGTCGTGCCGGGCAGCCGGGCCATGGTGGTCCAGCGCCGTTCGTGGCAGAACACCGCCCCGCCGGCGAAGAACAGCGCCTCGGTTTCCCGAAGGTCCTTCAGGCGAGCCCGCATCAGGCATGTCCGCTCCTCCGGGGATACGCCTTCCAGGTGCGCGCCCCTCGCCTTCGATCGCCCCGCGCCGAAGCGGGCGCGTCAGGCGCGAGCCTTCCTCCATCAAGGGCGAGACGCGGGTGCCGACCCGCCGGCGGCGCTGCAACACGCTGCGGCCGGCCAGTTCGGCCAGCGCCCGGTTCACCGTCGCCCGCGCGCAGCCGATTCCGCCGCGAGGTCCTGTTCGGGCGGGATCAGCTTTCCCGGCTCACAGACGCGGGTCCTGATGCGCCGCAGGATCCCGGTCCGCCCCGTCGGCCAGGTGTGCCGCGGGGCAGGGATGGCTGGATCGGATCGGGGGAAACCACATCCCGACTCGGGATGGAAATGACTGGTTGCGGCATCTTTTCCATGGGTTGGACCCTTGGGCTGAAAATCAAGGATCGATATGGATGACATATCTGTAAGACCCTCAACGGGAATTGAGCCTGGGTGGGGCGAATTGCAGTTCCGCAGTGCGACAATTTGCGCCTGTGGCGGTTGACAGCCCGCCCTGCGGCGGGATTGAACGGGCCCGACCGCAACGATCGGCGTCCGGGGAACTGAGAATGGCAACGACAATGGCCGCGCGGGCGCCCGCGGCAGGGCCGCAGTGGCTGGTGCTGGGCACGCTCAGCCTGTGCCACATGGTCAACGACGTCATGCAGTCGCTGCTGTCGGCGATCTATCCGCTGCTCAAGGCCGAATTCGCGCTGAGCTATGGCCAGATCGGGCTGATGACCTTCGCCTTCCAGGTCACCGCCTCGCTGCTGCAGCCGGCGGTGGGGCTGGTCACGGACCGCCACCCGATGCCGAAGTCGCTGGCGGTGGGGATGCTGGCCAGCTTTGCAGGCGTCCTGACGCTGTCGCAGGCGCCCAGCTATCCGGTGCTGCTGATGGGGGCGATGCTGATCGGCATCGGCTCGGCCGTGTTCCATCCCGAAAGCTCGCGCGTGGCGCGCACCGCATCCGGCGGCCGCTTCGGCACGGCGCAGTCGCTGTTCCAACTGGGCGGGAACGGGGGCCAGGCGCTGGGTCCGCTGCTGGCCGCCTTCCTGGTGGTGCCGCTGGGGCGGCCGGTGCTGGGATGGCTGGCGCTGCTGGCGCTGGCCGGGTCGGCCGCGCTTTATCAGGTCGGGCGCTGGGCCGAGGGACGGCGCAAGGCCGCGGCCGCGCGGCCCGCGCAGGCGCCCGTCCTGTCGCGGGGCCGCATCACCTTTGCCATCGCGATCCTTGCGGTGCTGGTGATGACCAAGAATTTCTATACCGCCAGCATGTCGAGCTATTTCACCTTCTTCCTGATCGACAAGTTCGCCCTGACGACCCAAGGGGCGCAGGTGATGCTGTTCCTGTTTTTGGGCGGCATGGCCGCGGGCGTGATGCTGGGGGGCATCGTCGGCGACCGGATCGGGCCGCTGAGGGTGATCTGGTTCTCGATTCTGGGCGTGCTGCCCTTCACGCTGCTGCTGCCGCATGTGGGGCTGGCCGCGACCGGTGTGCTGGCCTTCCTGATCGGGCTGATCCTCGCATCCGCCTTTCCGGCGATCGTGGTCTTTGCGCAGGAACTGGTGCCGGGGCGCACGGGCCTGATTGCGGGGCTGTTCTTCGGCTTTGCCTTCGGCATGGGCGGCATCGCTGCGGCGCTGCTGGGGGTGGTGGCGGACGCGCGCGGCATCGGCTTCGTCTTCAACATG
>CALLYR010000136.1 GCA_937859005.1 uncultured Paracoccus sp.
CGGCAGCATCCCCAGGTCGCCCGACCTGATGCGGTCCAGCAGCCCGCGCAGCGCCCCACCCAGGCTGTCGTCATGGCGCAGCCGCTCGTCGCTGCGATCCAGCGCGGGAGTCGGGGTGGGCTTGGTCATGGCGTGTCCTCATGCGTCCGGGTGGCGGCCTTGCGTTCGCTGCGGCGCGACACTGCGTTCTCGGTCGCGCCGGTGATCGCGGCGACCAGATCCTGATTGCTGGAATCGGGGGTGAAGACGCCGTTGTTGCGCCCCAGCCGCAGCACAACGATGCGGTCGGCCACCGCGCGCACGTCCTCCATGTTGTGGCTGATGATGATGACGCCCAGGCCCCGGTCGCGGACGCGTTCGATCAGGTTCAGCACCTCGGCCGTCTGGGCGACGCCCAAGGCCGCGGTCGGCTCGTCCAGCATGATGATCTTGGGGTCCAGCAGCAGCGAGCGCGCGATCGCGACCGTCTGCCGCTGCCCACCCGAGAGCGAGGCGACGGGTTCGCGTACCGACGGAATCCGCGCGGCCAGTTCGCGCAGCAGGGTCCAGGCGCGGACCTCCATCGCGACCTCGTCCAGCCGCCAGGGGGACATCTCGTGGCCCAGGAACAGGTTGGCGACCACGTCGAGATTCTCGCACAGCGCCAGATCCTGGAACACCGTCGCGATCCCCATCTGCAGCGCGCGGCCGGGGCTGTCGAGCGTCACCGGCTTTCCGCAGAACTCGACGGTGCCTGCGGTCGGCTGGTGGACGCCCGCCAGCACCTTGATGAGCGTGGATTTCCCGGCGCCGTTGTCGCCGACCAGCGCCACGACCTCGCCGGGGTGCACGTCCAGCTCGATGTCGGTCAGGGCCGACACGGCGCCGAAGTTCTTGGATATGTTGCGCAGCCTCAGGATCGGCTCGCGAGGTCCGGCGGGATCGGGACTGGTCGATGTCATGGAGCGCCCCCTTGGAATCGCGTCCGGCGGAATGGCTCCGCCGGGCGCCACGGGTTTCAGTTTACTGCGTGATGCCCAGCGTCTTGCAACCCTCGGCGTATTCGCCGGTGCAGACTTCCTCGGCCGTCTGGATACCCTTGTCGAAGATCTCGGCCTTGATGTTCCCGGACGTGATGACGGCGGGGACGAACAGTTCCGAGGGCGTGTCGTAAAGGGTGGTCTTCGGTTCGGGCGTCTCGCCGTTCAGCAGCTTGACGGCGACCTCGGCCGCGGCCTTGGCCACGATCTCGGACGGTTTCGAGATGGTGTTGTACTGGTCGCCCGAAATGATCAGCTGCAGCGCCGCAATGGTGGCATCGTTGCCGGTGACCGGGGGCACGGGGTCCACGCCCGCCGCCTTGAACGCCGCGATGGCGCCGCCGGCGGTGCCGTCGTTGGCCGCGACCACGCCCTTGATCTGGTCGCCGAATCGGGTGATCTGGCCGGCCGTCCATTCCTGCGCCTTGGGGGGCGCCCAGTCCGGCGTGTCGTATTCGGCCAGCGTCTCGTAGCCCGAATTCTCCAGCCCGGCGTGGATGCCGTCGCGGATCAGCCCGGCGGCGGCGTCCGTGGGCGAGCCGTTGATTTCCAGCACGCCCGCGCCCTCGGGCACGCCCGCGGCCTTCATGTGCTGGACCAGCGATTCCGTGATCGCCTTGCCGATGCCGGTGTTGTCGAAGGACACATAGTAATCGGCGGGCTTTTCGGGGATCGGACGGTCATAGGCCACGACCTTCACGTCCTGCGAATGGGCGATTTCCACCAGCGCCGCCGCGGCCGCCGAATCGACCGGGTCCAGCACGATCACCCTGGCGCCTTGCGCGATGACCGAGTTGAACTGCTGCTGCTGCAGCGCCGCATCGGCATTGGCGTTCTGATAGATCACCGTGCAGTCCGCGCACAGCTTTTCCATCGCGGCCTTGAAGCCGGGGAAATCGTGCTCCTCGTACCGGGTCGAGGCCTGGTCGGGCATCAGGAACGCGACCGTCGCGGCCTGTTGCGCATGGGCCGCCCCGCCCAGCATCAGCGCGGCCAGCGCGGCGCCCGAGGCGAGGCTGTGGAACGTGGTCTTCATCGGGTCTCCTCCCACGGATGAATGCGGCGTCCGGGCGGCCGGACCGGGGACCTGCGCCAGTCCCGCACCCCCGGCCCTGCCGCCGGGTCGTGACCTGATGGGACGCGCCACATCTTCCCCGGACCGGACCGACCGGATTGTTGTGCAACATCGGTTGCGCAGTGTTGCACAATCGATGTTGCATCGTTGTCGCGGGGGTGGCTCACTGTCAAGCTGAAGAAAAGGGGACGATGCGTGACCCGCGCGCCGCAGAAAAAGACCACAATCTATGACCTGGCGCGGCTGGCCGGCACCTCGGCCAGCACCGTCAGCGCCGTGCTGAACGGCAGATGGAAGGAACGCCGCATCAGCGCATCCACCGCCGACCGCATCAGCCGCCTGGCCGAGGCGCAGGGCTATGCCGTCAACATCCCCGCCAGCATGCTGCGCCGCGAACGCTCGCATGTGGTGGGCATGATCGTGCCGAAATACGACAACCGTTATTTCGGCTCGATCATCGAAGGGTTCGAGATGCGGGCCCGCGAACGCGGCCTGTTCCCGGTCACCACCTGCACCCTTCGCGACCCCGGCCTGGAGATCGAGGCGGCGCGGACCATGATCTCGTATCAGGTGGACTGGCTGGTGGCGACGGGGGCCACCGATCCCGACCGGATCGCCGATCTGTGCCGGGCGGCCGGGGTCAGGGCCGTCAACCTGGATCTGCCGGGCGCGCGCGCGCCGTCGGTCATCTCGGACAATCGCGGCGGCGCGCTGATGCTGGCGCGGCGGCTGCTGGCGCGTTCAGGTGGCGGGGCGCCGATGCTGTTCGTGGGCGGGCGCGGTCAGGACCACAACACGCTGGCCCGGCTGGACGGATTTCGCGCCGCTCATGCCGAGCGCGGGATCGCCGTGGACGAGCGGCTGGTCCTGACCTGCGGCTATTCCGCCGACAAGGCCGAAGCCGCACTGGAGGCCTTTGCCGCAGATCGCCGGGTGCCGAAGGCGGTCTTCGTCAATTCGACAATTTCTCTGGAAGGCGTGGTGCGCTGGCTGCGCCGGCGTGCCGCCGCCGGGGGCGCACAGCCGCTGATCGGCTGTTTCGACTGGGACCCCTTCGCCGCCCATCTGGCCGGCGGCATCGACATGATCCGGCAGGACGTGCCGGTCATGCTGGACCGGGTCTTTGCCCTGATGGACGGCGCAGGCGATCCCCCTGCCCTGATCGAGGTGCCGCCGATCCTGATCCCCGCCGAGGAGGGATGATCCTGCCCGGACACGACCGGCGCTTGGACCGGCACCCCACCGGGCCGGGGAAATGCAGGCTTTGCCGCGGACGGCACATGGACCGGCCGATGCACCGGGGACGGTCAGTCCACGACCTGCTGCGCTGATACCGCACAGAAGACCGCCGGATCGGCATCGGGCGCAGGCATGCAGGCGGCGTCCGGGGCGAGCGGTTCGATCATGGCGGGATCGGAGAGGGTCACGCGCCAGCGGTTGACGAAAGCCTGCGCGTCCGCACCCGGAACATAGGGTGTGACCTCCAGTCCGGTTTGCGCGCAGCCCTGACCCAGCACCTGATAGCCCGCCTGCGTCAGAACCCCGGCCAGCCTTTCTCCGCGCGCGGCGCAGTCCCGCGCGTCTTCGGCGGCAGACAGCGACAGATGGGTCGCCCCGCCCTCGCCCAGCGTCAGGATGACGAGAACCGTCTTGAGCATCGTTTTCCCCCGTATCGGCCGGCCGGCATCATGCCGCGCCACCCCGGCCGCGGCAATGCGCCGTCAGGTCCGCGCCAGAAAGGCGGACACGACCGGACGCAGATTGGCGCAACCCTCGGCCCGCGCCTTGTCGATGGCGCGCTTCAGTTCGCACAGGTCGATCCGGCGGATCAGCGCCTTGACCGGCCCGATGGAAGCCGGGCGCATCGACAGCTGCCGCAGCCCCAGCGCGGCCAGGGTCGCGGCCTCGGCCGGGCGGCCCGCATCCTCGCCGCAGAAGCTGACCGGCACCCCGGCCTGCGCGCAGCGGGCGATGATCTGGTCCAGCAGTTCCAGAAACGGCGCGCTCAGCGTGTCATAGCGGCGCCGGACCCGTTCGTTTTCACGATCGGCAGCGAAGAAGAACTGTTTCATGTCGTTGCCGCCAATCGACACGAAATCGCACTGGCGGAAGAAGCCGGGCGGGGCAAAGGCCATGGAGGGCGTTTCCAGCATCGCGCCCACCCGGATTTCGCCGGGCAGGGCATGACCCAGTTCCCGTTCCCGTTCCAGCTGGGCCATCATGATCGCGCGCGCCTGCGTGAACTCCCCTTCCTCGGCGATGAAGGGGAACATGACATGCAGCGGCCGCCCGGCGGCGGCGCGGATCAGCGCCTGCAACTGCATCCGCAGGATGCCGCGCTTGTCCAGGCCCACGCGGATCGCCCGCCAGCCCATGGCCGGGTTCGGCTCGTCATTGGGCTTCATATAGGGCAGCACCTTGTCCGACCCGATGTCCAGCGTGCGGAACACGACGGGCTTGCCCTGGGCATTGTCCATGACGCGGCGATACATTTCGGCCAGTTCGGCCCGGCGGGGGACGCGGGTGCGGGTCAGGAACTGCAATTCGGTGCGGAACAGGCCCACCCCTTCGGCGCCCGATCCTTCCAGACTGGGCAGATCGGCCATCAGGCCCGCATTCATGAACAGCTTGACCGTGCAGCCGCACAGCGCCGTCGCCGGCAGCTTGCGCAGGCTGGCGTAACGGCTCTGCGCCTCGGCCTGCATGGCGATCTTGTCGCGGAAGGCGGCGGCGACGCTGTCCTCGGGGCGCAGATGGACGATGCCGCTGTCCCCGTCCACCAGGATCGCATCGCCGTTCAGCGCCTCGGCCGTGATGCGGTCGGCGTGGATGACCAGCGGGATCGACAGCGCGCGGGCCACGATCGCCGCATGGCTGCCGACCGACCCTTCCTCCAGCACGACGCCGCGCAGGCGGCGGCCGTAATCCAGCAGTTCGGCCGGCCCGATGTTGCGGGCGACCAGGATCGGATTGGACGGCATCTCGGCCCCGGTGTCGCGGCCCTGCCCGGTCAGGATGCGCAGCAGCCGGTTCGACAGGTCGTCCAGATCGTGCAGCCGGTCGCGCAGGTAAGGATCGGCGGCGCGTTCCAGGCGGGCGCGGGCCTGGCTCTGTTCCTTTTCCACCGCGGCCTCGGCCGACAGGCCCAGATCGATGTCCTCTTCCATCCGGCGCAGCCAGCTGCGCGAATGGGCAAGCATGCGATAGGTTTCCAGCACCTCGGCACCCTCGCCGCCGGACAAGGCGGGGGCCGCCAGCATCTCGTCCAGGCTGCGGCGCAGCCGGATCACCGCCTGGTTCAGGCGCACGCGTTCCCTGTCGGGATCGTCGCCCACCGGATTGGTGATGACGACGCGGGGTTCGTGCAGCCAGACCTGCCCTTCGGCCGCGCCCTCCTGCCCGGTGGCGCCGCGGATGGCGACCGGATAGCGATGCGCCGACATCTGGGCATCATTGCCCAGAAAGGCGCCCAGTTCGGCCATTTCGGCCAGAACCATCGCCACGACCTCCAGCCCATAGATCTCGTCGTCGGAATATTCGCGCGCGTCGCGCGACTGGACGACCAGCACGCCCAGTTTTTCGCCGACCCGCTGAATCGGCACCCCGAGAAAGGAGGGGAACACCTCTTCCCCGGTCTCGGGCATATAGCGGAAACCGGATTCGGCGGGGGCGTTGGCGGTGTTGATCGGCCGGCCCATGCGGGCGACGCGGCCGACCAGTCCTTCGCCCAGGCGCAGACGGGTCTTGTGGACCGATTCCGGCCGCAACCCCTGGGTCGCGCACAGTTCCAGCGTCTGGGGGTCGCGGAACAGATAGATCGAGCAGACCTGCGACCGCATCGAATCGGCGATGTGGTGGGTGATGCTGTTCAGCCGGTCCTGTCCGTCGCCCGGCGCCGCCAGCGTATCGCGCAACCGCCGCAGCAGCTTGCGCGATTCGCTTTCGGACCGTTCCGGCATGCTTGCGAGTCCCCCCTCGCCGACCGCGTCCGGGGGCGACCCGGTCTGCGGATCAGGCGCTCTCCAGCTCGAAGGCATCATGCAGCGCCTGCACGGCCAGTTCCATATACTTGCGGTCGATCAGCACCGAAATCTTGATCTCGCTGGTCGAGATGACCTTGATGTTGATGTTCTCGTCGGCCAGCGCCCGGAACATGCGCGCGGCGACGCCCGCATGGCTGCGCATCCCGATGCCTACGACGGATACCTTGGCGACTTCGGTATCCACGGCCAGTTCGTCATAGGCGATCCGGCCAGCGGCGCGGGCTTCCTCCATCGCCTTGCGGGCGCGCTCGACCTGGTTGATCGGGCAACTGAAGGTCATGTCCGTCACCGCGCCGGGATGATCCTCGTAATCGCGCTCGGAGATGTTCTGGACGATCATGTCCACATTGATGCCCGCCTGGGCCAGCGGCTCGAAGATGGCGGCGGAAATGCCGGGCCGGTCCTCGACCGTGACCAGCGTGACCTTGGCCTCGTCGCGCGAATGGGCGACGCCAGAAACGACCTTGGATTCCATGATCTCATCCTCATCGCAGACCAGCGTGCCGCTGGTTTCATCGGTTTCCTCGAACGAGGACAGCACCCGCAGCCGCACCTTGAAGCGCATCGCCAGTTCGACCGAGCGGGTCTGCAGCACCTTGGCGCCCAGTGACGCCAGTTCCAGCATCTCCTCGAACGCGATCTTTTCCAGCTTGCGCGCCCTGCTGCTGATCCGCGGGTCGGTGGTATAGATGCCGTCCACATCGGTATAGATATCGCAGCGCTCGGCGCCGAAGGCCGCGGCAAAGGCAACGGCGGTGGTGTCCGACCCGCCGCGGCCCAGCGTGGTGATCCGCCCGTCCGGGCCGATCCCCTGAAAGCCCGCGACGACCGCGACCCTCATTCCTTCGGCGAATTTCTGGTCGATGTTGTCGCGCGGGATCGACACGAAGCGCGCCGATCCATGCTGGGCGGTGGTGTTGATCGGCACCTGCCAGCCCTGCCAGCTGCGTGCGGGCACGCCCATTTCCTGCAGGCGCAGGGCCATCAGCCCGGCGGTGACGTTCTCGCCCGAGGCGACGACCGCGTCGTATTCGCGCGCGTCATACAGGCGCGAGGTGCCCTCGACCCAGCCGACCAGTTCGTTGGTCTTGCCGGACATGGCGCTGACGATGACGATGACGTCATGGCCGCGCTCGACCTCGCGCTGGACCTTGCGGGCCGCATTCGCGATGCGGTCCAGGTCGGCCACCGAGGTGCCGCCGAATTTCATCACCAGAAGCGGCATCTTGGCCCCCAGTCGCCACGGTTGGAACGCATGGGCTATTAGGGCCGCGCCGGGCCGAGGGCAAGGGCAACCGGCCCGCAAAAATCTGCGCCGGCCGGCCAGAGTTCCGCGGCAGGACGCAGACCTTGCATGGCGGTCGCGCGCGTCCGGCACTTTCCACGGCTGTGCCGGCCGGCGATCCGGCAGCGGCCGCGGCATGCAGCCCGAAAGTCATTTCCTTCGTCCGCGCGCTCTCTCAGGCGCAAGGACTTGCGGGTCACCCGTCTGGCGCCTGCAGCCCTGAACCAGGCAGGTTGCGGCAGGCATGGCGTCTGCACTGAAGGTTCTGACCTCTTCATTGATCCGTGGTCCCGCCCCCGGAATGCGTGTGGAGGCATGGAGGGGCGCAGGCTGGCGATGCGGCCAGGCCCGGAACGGCAGGTCCCCGGCCAGATGAACAGGATCTCGCAACGGAAAGGGCCGGCTCCCTTCATCCGGGGATGCTGCGCTCAACTGACCTTGTGGCGGGGGCGGAAGGGCAGCGGGGCCACGGGAATCCCGTCCTCCAGCAGCTTGCGCGCGTCCTCCAGCCGGGCTTCGCCGTGGATGGGGCGGTCGGGCTTGCGGCCTTCGTGGATGTCGCGCGCCTCGGACGCGAAACGGCTGCCGACATAATCGGAGTTGCGTTCGACATGTTCGCGCAGCGCGGCCAGCTCCGCCTCGGCGGGATTGCGCGGGGCGCTCAGCGGGCGGTCGGAATCCGATGCCGCGACGGTCGGGGCCATCGGCGCCTTGTCCACATCGGTGCTGCCGCAGACCGCGCAACTGACCTGCGCGGCCGTCCGCAGCCCGTCATAGGCCGCGGCCGAACGGAACCAGCTGTCGAAATCATGACCTTTGGCGCAACGCAGCGCATAGCGGATCATCGGGAACTCCTTTCCGATCGCAGATATCGGCATCCGCACCAGCCTGCGCAAGACGGGATCAGCGCCGCGCCAGCGCCAGAAGCGCCGCGACCAGCGGCGCCGGATCGGGCGCCGCGGCGTCGAGCGCCGCACGTGCGGCCCGGCCCATGGCCCGCATCCGGTCCGGCGCATCGACAAGGCCGCCCACGGTTGCGGCCAGCGTTTCAGCCCTGACCGGATCGGCTGCACCCGCGGCCTGCAAGGCCTGGTAAGCGGCGGTGAAATTCGACACATGCGGCCCGTGCAGCAGCGCGCAGGCATGGGCCGCCGGCTCCCACGGGGTATGGCCGCCGCGGTCGCTCAGCGAGCCGCCGGTCAGGCACAGGCCGGCCGCCGCATAGCAGGGTCCCATCACCCCCAGCCGATCGATCAGCAGGACGGGCGCATCCTGCGGCAGATCGGCGGGGGTGCGGTCCCCCAAC
>CALLYR010000137.1 GCA_937859005.1 uncultured Paracoccus sp.
GCGCGACCTGAGCCTGGCGTTGGCCGCGGAATGTCTGGTGCAGGCAGGACTGGCAGAGGCCGACACGGCGCAGGCGCTGGTTCGGGCGCGCCTTGACGATGGCAGCGCCGCGGAACGATTCGCCCGCATGATCGCGGCGCAGGGCGGGGCTGCGGATCTGGTCGATGCGCCCGCCCGCCGACTGCCTTCCGCCCCGGTGGTCCGGCCGGTGCCTGCCCCCGAAGGCGTGGTCGGCGCCATCGACGTGGCGGCGCTGGGCCGGGCGGTCGTGGCGCTGGGCGGCGGCCGCCGGGTCGCGGGCGACCGGGTGGACCCGCGCGTCGGACTGATCCATCTGCGCCGCCTGGGCGAAAAGACGGGCGGCGAACTGGCGCAGGTTCATGCCGAGGACGAGGACGCGGCCGCAGCGGCGGTTGCCGCCGTGCAGACCGCCTATCGGCTGGGCGGCGACATGGCCGCGGGGCCGCTGGTCAGGGAAAGGATCGGCTGAGATGAAGGGGCGCGCCTTCCTGATCGTGATGGATTCCGTCGGCATCGGGGGGGCGCCGGATGCCGACCGCTTTCGCAATGGCGACATTCCCGACACCGGTGCCAACACCCTGGGCCATATCGCCGCCGCCTGCCCGCTGCGGATGCCGCATCTGGATGGGCTGGGTCTGGGCGCGGCGGTCCGGCTGGCCAGCGGCCTGTCCGTGCCGGGGCTGGAGGCGCAGCCGCGGGGCCTGTGGGGGGCAGCGACGGAAAGTTCGCCCGGCAAGGACACGCCCTCGGGCCATTGGGAGCTGGCCGGGGTGCCGGTGCCGTGGGACTGGCATTTCTTTCCCGACGCGGCCCCCGCCTTTCCGCCCGGCCTGACCGCGCTGATCTGCCGGCTGGCGGGAACGGACGGCATTCTGGGCAACTGCCATGCCTCGGGGACCGAGATCATCGAGCGGCTGGGGGTCGAGCATCTGCGGACCGGCTGGCCGATCTGTTACACCTCGGCAGACAGTGTGCTGCAGATTGCCGCGCATGAAGGCGTCTTCGGCCTCGACCGGCTGCTGCGGCTGTGCGCGGATCTGGCGCCCACGGTTCATGCGATGCGGGTGGGGCGTGTGATCGCGCGGCCCTTCACCGGCGGGCCGGGGTCTTTCGCGCGCACCCCGAACCGGCGCGATTTCGCGATTGCCCCGCCGGGGAACACGATCCTCGACCTCGCTGCGGCAGGGGCGCGCGTGACCCATGCCATCGGCAAGATCGGCGACATCTTCAGCCACCGCGGCATCAGCCACCTGCACAAGGGCCGGTCGGACGCCGATCTGGCCGACCATCTGATCCGGCTGGGCGCGGATGCCGAACCCGGCAGCCTGACCTTGGCCAATTTCGTCGAGTTCGACACCAATTACGGCCATCGCCGCGATGTCGAAGGCTATGCCGCGGCGCTGGAATGGTTCGATGGGGTTGCGGGGCGGTTCATGGCAGCCTTGCGGGCCGGGGATCTCGCAATCTTCACTGCCGATCATGGCAATGATCCGACCTGGACAGGGACCGACCACACCCGCGAACGGGTGCCGGTGCTGGGCTGGGGCTATGGGCCTTGCGCCGTGGGCCATGTCGCCTGTGCCGATGTGGGCGCCAGCATCTGCGCCCATCTGGGCATCGCCCTTCCGGCCTTTGGGGCCAGCTTCCTGCCCGATCTTCGCCGCCACGGGGCACTGATCGCATGACCGGCCTGCCGAAGATCGAACTGCATCTGCATCTGGAGGGCGCGGCCCCGCCCGCCTTCATCCGCGGGCTGGCTGCCGAAGGACGCGTCTCGCCCCCCGACATCTTCGCCCCGGACGGCAGCTATCGCTGGCGCGGCTTCCGCGACTTCCTGCGCGTGTATGAGGCCGCGACCGCCCTGATCCGCTCGCCCGAGGATTACGCGCGCCTGCTGCGCGCCGTGCTGGAAAACTGCGCCGGACAGGGGGCGGTCTATGCGGAACTGTTCGTGTCGCCCGAATTCTGCGGCGGCGCCGACCTGAGCGCCTGGCGCGACCATCTGGCCGCGATGACCGAAGTTGCCACGGACATGGCCGCGCAGGGCATCGACAGCCGCGCCATCGTCACGCCGATCCGCCATTTCGGCCCCAACCGCGCCCGCCGCACCGCGATCTGCGCCGCGGAAACGGCGGGCGAGGGCGGGCGGGGCTGGGTCGCGGGCTTCGGCCTTGCGGGCGACGAATCGGTGGGCCGCCCGCAGGATTTCGCCTGGAGCTTCGACTGCGCGCGCGAGGCCGGGCTGGGCCTGACCTGCCACGCCGGGGAATGGGCCGGGCCGCAGTCGGTGCGCGACGCGCTGGCGCTGGGCGTGACCCGCATCGGCCACGGCGTGCGCGCCATCGAGGACGCGGCGCTGGTCCGCGACCTGGCCGGGCGCACCATCACACTGGAGGTCTGTCCGGGTTCGAACATCGCGCTGGGGCTTTACCCCGACTGGCCGAGCCATCCCATCGCCCGTCTGGCCGACGCGGGCTGCCGCGTCACTGTCTCGACCGACGACCCGCCGTTCTTTGCCACCACGCTGACCCGCGAATACGACCGGCTGGCCGATGCCTTCGGCTGGACGGACGCGGAATTCGCGCAGATGAACCGCTGGGCGCTCGATGCTGCCTTCTGCGACGAGGCCACCCGCACGCGCCTGCTGGACCGGCTGGGTGCAGACAAGACAACCGGATGAGGACCGAGATGAGCCACCCCAACCTGACCGTCGTCGATCACCCGCTGGTCCAGCACAAGCTGACGATCATGCGCGACCGCACCACCTCGACCGCGGGCTTCCGGCGGCTGCTGCGGGAAATCAGCCTGCTCCTGGCCTATGAGGTCACGCGCGAGCTGGAACTGACCACCGTGCCTATCGAGACGCCGATGGGGCCGATGGACGCCCCCCTGCTGGAGGGCAAGAAGCTGGCGCTGATCTCGATCCTGCGGGCGGGCAACGGGCTGCTGGACGGGATACTGGAACTGATCCCGGCGGCGCGGGTGGGCTTCATCGGGCTGTACCGCGACCCCGAAACGCTGCAGCCGGTGCAGTATTACAGCAAGGTGCCCAACCTTCTGGGCGACCGCATGGTGATCGTGGTCGATCCGATGCTGGCCACCGGCAACAGTTCGGTCGCGGCGATCGACCTGCTCAAGGCGCAGGGCGCGCGGAACCTGCGCTTCCTGTGCCTGCTGGCCGCGCCCGAAGGTGTGGCGCGGATGGCGGCGGCGCATCCCGATGTGCCGGTCTTCACTGCAGCACTGGACGAAAGGTTGGATGACCACGGCTATATCGTGCCGGGACTGGGCGACGCGGGCGACCGCATTTTCGGTACGAAATGAGGGCGCGTTAACCTTGGATTAGCTGCCCCCCGCTAGGGATTCGGAAAGTTGCCGAATCGATGGGGACGGCAGAGATGCGGATCACGGGCTTTTCCGCCATTCTTGCGGCGGTGGCAGGGGCATGGCTGGTCCTGCTGGTGCTGACGGTTGCGGCCGGCGCAGCTGAGACGCCGGCCCGGCCGCCGCCGGACTGGTTCCGCGGCACGCAATATATCGACAGCGAAGGCTGTGTCTTTGTGCGCGCCGCGGACGGCTGGCAGCCGCGGCTGGACCGCGCGGGCGGGCCGGTCTGCGGCCTGCCCCCCACGCTGTCGGCCCGCCGCACCCGCCCGGATGAGGTGGCGGCCCTGATCCCCGCGCCGCAGGAATCCCGAAGCCAGCGCATCGAACGGGCCTTGACCGGGGCGATCATCCCCAATCTGCAGACGGGCGAACTGGTGCCGGACGGTGCGGGTGCGTTGCCGGGGGCCGTGCCC
>CALLYR010000138.1 GCA_937859005.1 uncultured Paracoccus sp.
GAGCCGACCGAGACCGAATCGAAAGCCGAACTGGATCGCTTCATCGAGGCGATGCGGGCTCTGGCCCAGGCGGCGAAAGCCGGGGATGTCGACCGGTTCAAGGGCGCGCCTTTCCATGCGCCCATGCGCCGCCTGGACGAAACTCGGGCGGCCCGGTCTCCCGTGCTGCGGTGGTCGGCGCCGGACGGCTCGAACCGGGCGGGCTGATCGCCTTCCGCCAGGGCTTCCGCCAGGGGACGCGGGCCGGTTTCGGGTCGCCTGCGTCCCAGAGGCGCGACAGGACCTGTGTCCGGGGCGACACGCCGGACGGCGGCGTGACGATCATGACCAAACCTTCACCGTTCAGCCTCGGTTCAGCCATGGAAGCGGATTGTAAATCCTGACGTGGCACAGTCGCCACGACCGGACCTGGAATGACGGCGCGACGGACCCATATGGGTGCTTCCCTCGTTGTTCCGACTTCAAACGCCACGGACCTCCCCCACGTGACCTTCGCGCCCGCCCTGATCGCCCCGCAGCCCCGCATCCTCGGCGGCCTGCTGCGTTGGCTGAAGCGCAGCGGCATGTTCGCGGCGGGCGTCCTGGTGGTGATCGTGGGGATTCTGATCGCCCCCCTGCCCGGTCCGGGCGGCATTCCCGTCATCGCCCTGGGCCTGGTGTTGATCCTTCGCAGTTCCTATTGGGCCAAGCGGATGTTCATCCGGGCCCAGTACGCCCGGCCGAAATGGGTCTATCCCTTCCGCCGCCTGCTGCGCCGCAACCCCGAGATCGCGCCCGTCTTCTGGCAGCAGGCCCTGCGCGCCGAGAAGCTGGTGCTGCGCCGCGCCCGCCGCCTGCCCCGCGGGCGTCGCAAGGTGCGCCGTTTCATCCGGAATCGCTTCGGCTGACGCCATTTGCAACGCGGCATCGCGGCTGCGAAGCACGTCAAAGTGAAGGCCGACAGCCTGCCTTTTCCCCCGAAAGGCGTATCCTCCCCGGGCGTAATCGCACGGGGTTGAGCGTTGGGAGGCGCTGTTCGTATGATGTCACGCGTACAAAAGGGCATTGTCGCCGGCCTTGCGGCCACGGTGACGGTTTCGGTTCTCGAAGTCGTCAACCTGTTGTTTCTGAAGTGGTTCACCCCTTTCCCCACCATCATCGCCAATATCGTGGGGATGGGAGGAACCCCCGCAGTGGGCTGGGTGCTGCACTTCCTGGCGGGGACTCTGATCCTCGGGCCGCTGTTCGCCATCCTGTGCGACAGGCTGCCCACCG
>CALLYR010000139.1 GCA_937859005.1 uncultured Paracoccus sp.
GGAGGCCGAGCACCGGCTCTATCCGGCGGTGCTGCGGCGGCTGGCCGAAGGCGCATGTGACGGGACGCGGCCCATGCCTCGCGGCCATCCCCCGGAACGGACCGAACGCCGCCATGCAGGCTGCGAGACATGTCCGCAGCTTGCCGCCGCCGTCCTGGCCCGCCTGCCGGAACTGCTGCCCGGAACTGGCGGCAACCGCGGAAAGGCAGGATGCCGCCTGACCGCGGTCCGCGCCGGATGGATGCCTTTCGCATGGGCATGACCCGCCAGATCAAAAAAGAACTGCTGCCCGATCGCGCCGACCAGAGGCGAAACGCATTCCTTCCGGCGGAAGGATCAGCCGATCACCTTTCCGGGACGGCCGGGTTCCGCGGAACGCAATCACCGCGCAAATCCCTGTGAAGACAGGCAGATAAACCGAGAGGGGCTTTCTTCGCCGCCCCGGCCGTGCTCATTGCCCGGACATCGTCCGGCGTGAACAGCGGCAGGCCTGCCTTGAAGATCAGTATTCCCTCCCTGCATGCCTTCGGGCCGGTCCTGCCCTCGGCCTCTCCGCACGAACTGCTTCGTGCCGGGCTGGGAAGCGTTCTGGGAATCGGGCTTTGCGCCCTGCTGACGCTGGCCATGCCCGAGGTGCTGGGCCTGCCCCTGATGCTGATGGCCCCGCTTGGCGCTTCGGCCGTGCTGATCTTTGCCGATCCGAACGCGCCGCTGGCGCAGCCGTGGTCGGCGGTGGTGGGCAACACCGTCTCTGCGCTGATCACGGTGCTGGCGCTGCAATATCTTCCCTGGGCCTGGACGCCTGCCCTGGTGGTCGGGGCGGCGATCCTGGGCATGCTGGCGCTGCGCGCGCTGCATCCGCCGGGCGGGGCCGTCGCCCTGCTGACCGCGCTGGACCCCGAACCGGCGCTGGCCCTTGGCCCCGCCTATGCGCTGGCGCCTGTCGGGGTGATGACGGTGGTTCTGGTGGCGGCGGGCATCCTTTACAATTCGATGTCCGGCCGGCGCTATCCGTTCCGGCAGCCGAAAGAGACGGAAACCGCCGGCGCCCGCTCCTCCCTGCCCCTGTCGGGCGAGGAACTGGCCTCGCTTCTGCAGCGCTTCAACCAGGCGCCGAACATCGGGGTTGCCGATCTGGGCCGCATCCTGGCCGCCGCCGAGGCCGAGGTCGGCAATCACCGCTTCGACGCCGTGACCTGCGCCGAGATCATGACGCCGGACCTGATCACGGTGGCGCCCGACGCGCCGATCGCC
>CALLYR010000140.1 GCA_937859005.1 uncultured Paracoccus sp.
GACAGGGCGCCTGCCCGGCCGCCTCCGCGATCCCGGGGACAGCCGAAGACCGTCCGCAGCGGACGGGCGTGCGCCTGCGCCGGTTCCTTGCATTGTTGCGCCCCTCGGCATTACAGGGCGATCTGGATCGGGCACGGGCCGGCCGTGCGGTTCCGGCGGCATCTGCATGGGGAGGGCTTCATCTTCGGCAACCTTTCAGCCACGCGGCTCTCCGAGATACTTGAGCGCCTGCGGGCCAGCTTCTGGTTCCTGCCCTCGGTCATGGCCGCCGCCGCCGTCGCGCTGTCCTTCGCGATGGTCGAGCTCGACATCTGGATCGGCCTCACGCTCCGGACCCGGCCGGGCTGGTTCCTGACCTTCGGTCCCGAGGGCGCCCGCGCCATCCTGGGGGCCATCGCCTCGTCCATGATCACGGTCGCGGGCCTGACCTTTTCGCTGACCATGCTGACGCTTCAGCTTGCGTCCTCGCAGTT
Organism: uncultured Paracoccus sp.; assembly: GCA_937859005.1. GTDB lineage: Bacteria > Pseudomonadota > Alphaproteobacteria > Rhodobacterales > Rhodobacteraceae > Paracoccus. Next base: position 474 of record CALLYR010000140.1, read on the forward strand.
CGGGCCGCGGCTTCTGCGCAGCTTCCTGCGCGACCGGCTCAACCAGATCGTGCTGGGTACCTTCATCAGCACCTTCATCTATTGCCTGCTCGTGCTGAGGACGGTGCGCGGCACCGAAGAGGCCAGCTTCGTGCCCCATCTGTCGGTGGCCACGGGCTTTGCCCTTGCCATCACCAGCCTGGCGGTGCTGATCCTCTTCATCCATCACACCGCCCAGGCCATCCGGCTCGAGACGGTGCTGGCCGGACTGGCCCGAGAGACGGCGGAGGCGATCGACCGCCTTTACCCCGCCGAGATCGGCCGGGAGCCGCCGCACGTCCCCGGCGGTCCCTCTCCGGTTTCGGACCGGCTGCGCGGCTTCGGCCGCGACGGCCGCACTGTATCCGCCGACAGCGGCGGCTATGTGCAGGTGGTGGACGACGAGGCGTTGCTTGCGCTTGCCGTGGGCGCGGGCGTCGTGCTGCGCATCGAGGCGCGGCCGGGCCGGTTCGTGAAACGGGGCGACGCGCTTGTCACGGCCGCGCCGGGCGAACGGGTAACCGATGGCCTCGCGGACGACCTGCGCGCGGCCGTGACGCTGGGGGACGAGCGTACTCCGCGGCAGGATCTCGCCTTTTCGCTGCGGCGGATCGTCGATATCGCGTATCGCGCCCTGCCGCCCGGCGTCAACGACCCCACCACTGCCTGCTATTGCATCGACCGGCTGGAAGAGGCGCTGTGCCGTCTGGCCGAACGCGAGGTTCCGTCGGCTGTCCGGCTCGACGAGGCAGGCGTGGCGCGGGTCATCGCGCCTGCGTCCACGCTGGCCGAAATCGCCCTGCCGGCGTTCAGGGCGGTGGCGCGCTATGGGCTTGGCGACGCCGACGTGGTTCGCCGCCTTGTGGCCGCCATCAAGGCCCTGGCCGCCCGCGCCCCCGGCGAGCGGGCTGCGCTGCTGGCGCTCGCCCGGGCGATCCGGGCCGAGGCGCGGGCCGAGTCCGCGGCCTTCGACGCGGCGGACATCGATCCGGCGCTCGGTTCCCGAGATGGGCAGCCGGGTTCAGAGACGTGATCCGTGCCGCTGAAGGAGATGCGCGGCCCGGCCTGCCGGTCAGGCCGC
>CALLYR010000141.1 GCA_937859005.1 uncultured Paracoccus sp.
GGCTGACGGGTTTGTGCGACGCGAGGGGCGCCGTGGCGGCGCGGGCGGCGCTGGCGGAGCTGGGCCGCGCGGCGGGGCTGGACCTGCCCGTGCCCGAGGGGCGCACCGATCTGCCCGACTGCGGCTGGTGGACGCCCGAAGGCGGCGTTTGTGCGCGCCCCGACGGGGACGGCCCGTGGGCGGTCGTGACCTTCTATCGCAGCTATCTGGCGGCAGCCGACACCGACCCCGTGGCGGCGCTGATCGCGGCCTTGCGCGACCGCGGCTTCCGGGCGGCGGGGTTGTTCGCGCCGTCGCTGAAGGGGGCCTCAAGCCCATGGGTGGCCAGCGAGTTGCGCGCGCTTTCCCCCGCCGCCATTATCAACGCCACCGCCTTTTCGGCGCGCGAGGGCGGGGTGTCGCCGCTCGACGCACCCGGTTGCCCGGTCCATCAGGTGGCGCTGTCCACGGCGCGCAGGCGCGACTGGGCGGGGGCGGCGCGGGGCCTGTCGCCTGCCGATCTGGCGATGCATGTCGTCCTGCCCGAAGTGGACGGGCGCATCTTCGCGGGCGTCGCCAGCTTCAAGCAGCCCACGCGCCGCGACCCGGCGCTGCAATATGCGCGCTTCGTCCATCGCGCGGACCCTCGGCAGGTCGCGGCCATTGCCGACCGGGTGGCGGCGTGGCACCGGCTGGGGGCGACGCCCGCGGCAGACCGGCGGGTGGCGCTGGTCCTGTCCACCTATCCGGGCCGCCCCGACCAGATCGCCCATGCGGTCGGGCTGGATGCGCTGGCCTCGACCGACGCGATTCTGGAAAGGCTTTCCGAACAGGGCTGGTCCTGTGCGCCGGGGGCGCCCTTGGCGTCGTCGCTGCGGGAAACGATCCGCTGGCCGGTTGCCGAATACTGCCGGGCGCTCGCCGCGCTGCCGCAGGCGTTGCGCGATGATCTGGCGGCGGCATGGGGCGAACCGGACGCTGATCCCGCCGCGGCAGGCGGCGCCTTCCATTTCGCCGCCGTCCGCCGGGGCTGCGCGCTGGTCGCGCTGCAACCGGAACGCGGCGACATCAAAGGGCGCGAGGATTCCTATCATGACCTGACCCGGACGCCGCGGCATCTCTATGTTGCTTTCTATCTGTGGCTGCGCGCGCAGGGGCTGCACGCGATGGTCCACATCGGCGCGCATGGGACGCTGGAATGGCTGCCGGGCAAGGCGGTGGCGCTGGGGCCGGAGTGCTGGCCGCAGGCGCTGACCGGCGACCTGCCGGTGATCTATCCCTTCATCGTCAACGACCCCGGCGAGGCCGCGCAGGCGAAACGCCGCATCGGGGCCGTTACGCTGGGCCATGTACCGCCGCCGCTCGCGCAGGCCGCGCTGCCCGAAGGACTTGCGGGGCTGGAACGTCTGCTGGATGAATACGCCACCGCCGACGGGCTGGGCCCTGCGCGCCGCGCGCGCCTGATCTCCGCCATCCGCGACGCCGCGCAGGCCGCGGGGGTCGAGGGCGACCTCGGCATCCCCCCCGGCGCATCGGCGGCCGAGGCGATCCCGCGCATCGACCGCTTCGTCTGCGACCTGAAGGAAAGCCGCTTCGGCGACGGGCTGCATGTCTATGGGCAGGCGGCGGGGGAAACCGAGGGGCTGCTGGCCGCGCTGGACGGGCGGCGGGTCGAGCCGGGACCGTCCGGCTCGCCCGCGCGCCGCAACCTGTTCGCGGTCGATCCCCGCGCCGTGCCGACCCGCGCCGCCCATGCCCAAGGGGTGAAGCTGGCCGAGGAACTGCTGCGCGCCCATCTTCAGGACCACGGCGACTGGCCGCGCGGGCTGATCGTGGATCTGTGGGGGTCCGCGTCCATGCGCACGGCGGGCGAGGAATTCGCCATGGCCCTGCATCTGGCGGGCCTCGCGCCGGTCTGGGACGGGGTCACGGGCCGGGTGACGGGGGTCGAGGTCGTCCCGCTGGCCGCGCTGGCCCGCCCGCGGATCGACGTGACGCTGCGGGTGTCGGGGCTGTTTCGCGACATTTTTCCGGGACTGGCCGCGCTGTTCGACCTTGGCGCCGAGGCGCTGGCGGGCCGGGACGAGGCGCCCGAGGACAACCCCTATCTGGCCCGCGCGCCGCGCGTGTTCGGGCCGAAGCCGGGGCTTTACG
>CALLYR010000142.1 GCA_937859005.1 uncultured Paracoccus sp.
AAGAAGGTTGACGGCGACGCGCACGCGATCGCCCGCGCGCCGGATGGAACCCTCGACCAGGTAATCCGCCGACAGCGTCCGGGCGATGGCGCAGGCATCCTGGCCGTCCCGGAACGTGGCGACGGAATGGCGGGCGACGACGTGGAATTCGCGCACACGGCTGAGGGCCGAAATGATGTCGTCCAGGATGCCGTCCGCCAGCGTGTCCATCGGGTCCGCCGTCTGATAGCGGAACGGCAGGACGGCCAGGGTCGGCAGCCTGGCGGAATGGGGCGCGGGCCACGCCTGCGGCCGGCCGGGGAAAGGTCCGGCCGCCTCGGCCGTCACCGCGGCGGCAAGGCGGAAGCCGCGGCGCGCGACCGTCCCGATGATCCGCTGGGCCCTGCCGTCGTCGCCCACCGCCCGGCGCGCGGCGTTGATCCGGGCGCTGACGGCCGCGTCCGAAACGTGAAGGCCCTTCCAGACCTCGGCCAGCAGCGTCTCGCGCGTGACCAGTTCCCCGGCCGCCCGGACCAGGCAGACCAGCAGGTCGAAGACCTGCGGCTCAAGGTGGACGGCCCTTCCGCCCCGATCGAAGACGTGCCGGTCGGTGTCCAGGCAGCAATCCGCAAACCGGTATTTCATCTTTCTGCCTCGTGCAAAGACCCCGACTCTACCACAAGTGGCAGGCGCGGGGGCGGCAAAGTAAAGGCAAGGTTTCCGCAGGCAAACCACAAGGCGGCCTTCATGCCGCCCGATCCGCGCCGTGCTATCGTCGGTTACAGCCATTCCCCTGCACGGAGCTGCGAGATGCGGACCGCCCCGAGCACCCCCGATTTCCCGGAGAGAACGCCATGAACCTCAGGGAAGCCGACCCCTATGACCCGCAACGCAATCCGCTGTCGCCGGGAAACATCCGCAAGGCCTATCTGGACTGCGGCTCGGCCGTCGCGTCGGGGGCGACCTATTCCGCGCTGGTGCTGGAACAGCAGCCCATCGATCCTTCGGACCTCGATGCCGGGTTGGCGGTGAAGCTGGAAGCCTATCGCCAGAACCTCGCGTCACAGGCGCAGTATCATTCACGGATCCGCCTCGATTTCATCTCGGCCTGTTCCAGGGCGGCGAATTTCGCCGCGCTGCTGAACGCGTTCTCGGGCCCGAACCAGGCGCTCATCAAGGAATCCGCCCGCGATCCCGCCAGCCGGCGGGAAGTGGCCGAACTGATCGGAACGCTGGCGGACGAGGCGGGGCAGACGCTTCTTGGCCTCGGGGATCTCGATACGCATCTGACGACGCTGGAAACGGCGCTGGCCCGCACCGATGCGCCCTATGACGAGACGGTATCCGAAGCCATCGCCCAGCTCGGCAAGGAGGCGGGCACCATCCAGGCCGAGATCGACCGCCTGACCAAGGCGATCTCGGACGGCATCGACCAGATCGTGAAAGGCGCCAACGAGACCGGGGGCGCGGTGGCGGATCTTTTCATCGGCATCATCGCGCAGTTCGACAAGAACGGCGCGCCTGTGCCGGATGGTCCGAAGAAGAAGCCCGGCGCCGAGCCGGACACGCCCAAGGCGGACACCCCGAAGGCCGATACGCCCAAGGCGGATGATCCCAAGGTGAAGGCGCCGGATTCCGGTTCCTCCGGCGACAAGGCGGCGGCGCCCATGGCGGCCGATGCGCCAAGGGCCGACACGGCAAAGGACGACGCGCAGACCGATGCGCCCAAGCCGGACGCGGCAAAGCCGGACGCCCCCAAATCGGGCGGCGCGGCCACGACGCCCGCGAAGGACGATCAGAAACCCACGTCAGCGGATTTCGTGGTGAAGGCGATCGAGGCTTCCAGCAAGGGCATGGACAAATATTCGACGGCAATCGGGAACCTGAAACTCGACAATGCCGCGCTGGCGTCGGCCTATATGCATCTGGCAAGGCTCGATCCGCTGGTCGCCGTCGCAAAGTCGGCGCAGGCGCAGAAGAACCTTTTCGTGACCGCCGTCACCCGGACGCGCGCCGCGCTGACGGGGATCGATGCCGAGTGGCAAACCCTGCGCAAGCGGCTGGGCGAGACATCGCGGGCGGCGGAAGCCCTCGGGCAGCCCGACGAGGCCCGCGCGCTTGCGGCCCTTGCCGCCGCGGGGGGGCAGATGTGGTCCGGGGTGGGCAGGGACATCGACGCCCTGCGCAGCGCGATGACCGGCTCGGGGGCGCTGCCGGTCAGCTGATCCGTTCCGCCGAACCTGTCGATTCACCCATTGGGAAAGGACCAGACCATGCCTGAAGACGTTGACAACGAATCCTTCGGCGCGGCCCATATCGCGGCGGCGAACAAGGATCAGAACGCGGTCGGACTGAGGGTCCAGGGCTATTGCGAGACGGTGCTGGAACAGCCATCCGTGGACCTCAACACGGCCGTCAACACGACCCTGAAGGACTCCGAGGGCGAGATCAACGCCGGCCTTGCCCATGCGAAGGACCACGCGAAGTTCTATCTTCGCACGGTGCAGCCGGCGATCATCACGAATGTCTCCAACATCTCCAACTATTTCGCGCTGCACAACGCGGTGCCGGCCAGCCTGCCCGAAGGCGCGACCGAGAAGGAATGGGTGGCGATGCTGCAGGCGATGAAGGAACAGGCCGACGATTATGTCGCCCATTCGCGCGACGTGTCGAAGATGATCGGCTCGTTCCACGACGACCTGACGACCGATGTCGCAAGCTTTGCCAAGACCGCCATGACCATGAACGCCGCCGTGCAGGGCGACAACGGGGTTCTGGCGCAGCTCGCCAAGGACATCGCGGGGGTCCAGGGCAAGATCGACGGCGCCATCGCCGGCATCGTCCTCAGCGGCCTTGCCATCGCGGGCGGCGTGTTCATGGTCGCGATCGGCGCGCTGGCCGAATTCGTGACGGGCGGCGCCGCGACCGCGCTTGTCGTCGGCGGCCTGACCATCGTCGCCGCCGGGGTCGGGGGCGAGGTCGCCTCGGCCCTGACGCTGGTCGCATTGCAGAAGCAGCAAAGCGAGTGGCTGACCAACGAGAAAAGGCTGAAGGAGGAGGTGGTGCTGGTCCAGGGCATGACCACCAGCTTCGCCTCGCTGCGCGACCAGGCCAGGCAGGCCGTGGCCGCCGCGACCGCCATGCAGAATGCGTGGCAGTTCCTCAGCGACGATCTGGGCAGCCTTTCGGGCGATCTCGAAAAGGGCATCCAGAACACCGGGGCGCTTCGGAAGCTGTTCCTCAATGCCTCGAACACGGTGGTCAGGACGGTGATCACGGACACCGAGATCATCAAGGCCCAGATGACCGGGATCGAGATCCAGAAGGCCGGCAGGACTGCGGACGGCAAGGTGGTCAATATCGCCGACTATACCGCCGAATGGGCGCGCAGGCGGGCGGCCTGATCCGAAGGGTTCGATCCTCGCGGGC
>CALLYR010000143.1 GCA_937859005.1 uncultured Paracoccus sp.
AGCCGCGCCCCCGCGCGCCGCCCGGCCGCCAGTTCGGCGGCGGCCACCCCTTCGGGACAGGGCTGGTAATCGGCCAGCCCGCTGGCGGCCGCGATTTCAGGCAGCGCCTGCAATGCGGCGCCCGCGCTGCCATGTTCGGCCAGCAGCCGGTGAAACGTCGCCGGCCCGACCCGGCGGGAGCGGATGAGGCGAAGGGTGGCAAGATCGTCCTCTGCGGGGTGGGGGGGAAGTTGCCCGCCGAAAGAAGACCGCATCTGCCGGGTCACGCCACGCCCTTTTCCTCATCCACGCCCGTTCATATGGCGTCAAAAGGTTAAGAAAAGATTAAGGCCCGTTCAGGCGGCCGAGCCGCCGACCGTCAGCCCGCCGATCAGCAGCGTGGGCTGGCCCACGCCGACCGGCACCCACTGGCCCTGCTTGCCGCAGTTGCCGATGCCGGGGTCCAGCCGCAGGTCGTTGCCGATGGCACGGATCTGGCGCAGCGCGGTCGCTCCGTCCCCGATCAGGGTCGCGCCGCGGATCGGCTCCTCGACCTGGCCGTTCCGGACGCGGTAAGCCTCGGTGCAGGAAAAGACGAACTTGCCGTTGGTGATGTCCACCTGCCCGCCGCCGAATCCGACCGCATGGATGCCGTCGGCCAGCCCGGACAGGATCGCGGCGGGATCCTCGGTCCCCGCCTCCATCAGCGTGTTCGTCATCCGCGGCATCGGCGCATGGGCGTGGCTTTCGCGCCGCCCGTTGCCGGTGGGTTCGACCCCCATCAGCCGCGCGTTCTGGCGGTCCTGCATGTAACCCACGAGGATGCCGTCCTCGATCAGCACGTTGCGGGCGGGGGGCGTGCCCTCGTCGTCCACGCTGATCGAGCCGCGCCGGCCGGGGATCGTGCCGTCGTCCACCACGGTCACGCCGGGCGCTGCGACCCGCGTGCCCATTAGCCCGGCAAAGGCCGAGGCCTTCTTGCGGTTGAAATCCCCCTCAAGCCCGTGGCCCACGGCCTCGTGCAGCAGGATGCCGGGCCAGCCCGGTCCCAGCACCACATCCATGACGCCGGCGGGCGCGGGGATCGACCGCAGGTTGACCTGCGCGATGCGCAGCGCCTCGCGCACGCAGCCCTGCCAATGGTCGGGTTCCAGCAGCGAAGCCAGCCCGTGCCGGCCGCCGCCGCCGGCGCTGCCGGTCTCGCGCCGCTCGTTCGACTGGACGATGACCGACACGTTCAGCCGCGCCATCGGGCGGACATCGACGAAGACATCGCCCTCGGGCCGCAGGATCACGATTTCCTGCAGCGAACTGGCCAGCGAGGCCGTGACCTGCACCACGCGGGGGTCCAGGTCGCGGGCGAATGCGTCGATGTCGCGCAGCGCGGCGATCCGGCGGGCAAAGCCGATGCCCTCGGCCGGGTCGATCGCGGGATAAAGCACGGCGCCCGGACCTGCGGGCGTCGCGGCAAGCCGTCCCCCGCCCTGGCCCACCGCCAGCCGCGCCATCGCCGATGCATCGCGCAGCGCAGCGTCGCTGATTTCCGTGGAATGGGCATAGCCCGTCACCGCGCCCCGGACCGCGCGCAGCCCGAACCCCTGGGCGGCGTCATAGCCCGCATTCCGCAGCCGCCCGTCGTCAAAGGTCAGCGCCTCGCTGCGGGTGCGTTCCAGGAACAGTTCCCCGTCGTCGGCACCCCGCGTCGATTCACGCAGCACCGCAAGGGCGCGGCCTCGGTCCAGAAGCCGGTCGAAGGGGTCAAAGCGTTCAGTCATGGCGCAACTTTCGCAGCTAAGGGTTTTTTCCCGGCGAGTCGATAGCAATGGCTTGTCCCGCGGGGGCATATATGGTTCAGCATCAGTACACCGGAGGGTATGGCAAAAGGCCGCTTGCGGCTTTCCGCCGCGCCCTGCGACACGAGGACAGGCAACGGGAAGCGACGAATGGCAAACTGGGCGATCCGCCGGACGGCGGCAGGGCTGAAGGCGGTGGGTCTGGGATCGGCCATCCTGGCGGTGGCGGCGGCTCCTGCCGCGGCGCAAGAGGTGTTGGGCAAACTGCCGGTGATCGGCAAGCCCGTGGACGGCGCCGTGGGCTTCCAGCCGGCAGCAACCTCGATAGCGGTGGAACAGCAGTGGCTGGACGACTTCGTGCTGTGGATCATCGCCGCGGTGGTGCTGCTCGTCTGCGCGCTGCTGCTGTGGTGCATCGTACGCTTCAACCGCCGTGCCAATCCGGTGCCGGCGCGCTTTACCCACAATACCCCGATCGAGGTGATCTGGACGCTGATCCCGGTGCTGATCCTGATCGTCATCGGCGTGCTGTCGCTGCCGGCGCTGTTCCGGTCGCAGGAAATGCCGGCGGATCCCGACGTGGTCATCAAGGCCATCGGGCACCAGTGGTACTGGTCCTATGAATATCCCAACGACGGCATCGCCTTTGACGCGCTGCTGCTGGAAAAGGACGCTCTGGCCGATGCCGGCTATGCCGAAAACGAATATCTGCTGGCCACGGACAATCCGGTCGTCGTGCCGGTGGGCAAGAAGGTGCTGATGCAGGTCACCGCGACCGACGTGATCCATGCCTGGACGATTCCCGCCTTTGCCGTGAAACAGGATGCCGTGCCCGGCCGCATCGCGCAGCTGTGGTTCCAGGTCGATCAGGAAGGCGTCTATTTCGGCCAGTGTTCGGAACTGTGCGGGATCAACCACGCCTATATGCCGATCACCGTGAAGGCCGTCAGCCAGGAGAAGTATGACGCCTGGCTGGCCGAAGCCCAGACGACGATGGCCGCCGACGCCGCCGACGCGATGCCCGCGCCGCCGGTCCGGCTGGCGCAGGCCGACTGATCCGGGCCGTGACGGACATCCGGTCATATGAAGGCGCGCATGTCCCCGACGGGGGCATGGAGGCGCAGTTCGGCGATTATGTCGCGCTGCTGAAGCCGCGTGTGATGTCGCTGGTGGTCTTCACGGCCTTTGTCGGGCTCTGGATCGCGCCCGTCGAAATGAATCCCTTCGTCGCCTTCTGCGCGGTGCTGTTCATCGCGCTGGGGGGGGGCGCGTCGGGCGCGCTGAACATGTGGTATGACGCCGACATCGACGCGGTGATGCGGCGCACCCGCAACCGTCCCGTCCCTGCCGGCCGCGTCACCCCGGACGAGGCGCTGGGCGTCGGGCTGTTCCTGTCGGGACTGGCGGTGGTGATGCTGGGGCTGGCGGCCAACTGGTTCGCGGCGGCCTTTCTGGCCTTCACCATCTTCTTCTATGCCGTGGTCTATACGATCTGGCTGAAACGCTCGACGCCGCAGAACATCGTGATCGGGGGCGCGGCGGGGGCCTTTCCGCCGATGATCGGCTGGGCCTGCGCGACCGGCGGGATCGGCATCGAATCGCTGCTGATGTTCGCGCTGATCTTCTTCTGGACGCCGCCGCATTTCTGGGCGCTGGCGTTGTTCATGAAGGACGACTATTCCAACGCCGGCGTGCCGATGCTGACGGTCACCCATGGCCGCACCGTGACCCGCCGCTACATCTTTGCCTATACGCTGGTGCTGGCGCCCTTCGCGCTGGCGCTGGGGCTGACCCCGGTGGGCGGGCCGGTCTATCTGGCGGTGGCGGTGGTGCTGAACGCGCTGTTCATCCGGGGCGGCTGGCGCATCCTGTGCCGGACCGAGGATCAGGCGGCCGCCGACAGCTATCGCGCGGAAAAATCGTTCTTCCGGCTGTCGCTCTATTACCTGTTCGCGCATTTCGCGGCGCTGCTGGTGCAGCACGCGGCCGGGGGCTGGTGATGGGACTGCGGGCCGAACATGAGCTGCACCGCCGCAGGCGCGGGCGCAACACCGGGCTTGGGCTGGTGCTGCTGGTCTTCGCGATTCTGGTGTTCGGCCTGTCCATCGTCAAGATCCGGCAGGGCGACATGATGCAGGGCTATGACCACCGTCCGCAGGTGTCGAGGCTGCCGGTGGACGCGGACGCTTCGAAAGGCGATCCTGGCCGGGTGCCGGTGGCTGCCCCCGGCACTCCCGCCGCCGAGGCTCTGCAAAAGGACATGCCATGAACCGGAATACCCGCACGCTGTGGAAGCTGGTCAGCGTGGTCGTCGTCATGGGCGCGCTGGCCTGGGCCGCGGTGCCGTTCTATTCCTGGTTCTGCCGGGTCACGGGCTTTGCCGGCACGACCCAGGTGGCCGAGGCCGCGCCCGGCCAGGTTCTGGATCAGGTCGTGCGCATCCGCTTCGACGCCAATGTGATGCCCGGCATGGGCTGGACCTTCCGCCCGCTGCAGCGGGAAATGACCCTGCGCATCGGGGAAACGGGGCTTGCCTTCTATGAGGCAGTCAATACCACGGATAAGCCGATCACCGGCACGGCCAGCTATAACGTCTCGCCTGATGCGGTGGGGTATTTCTTCGACAAGATCGAATGCTTCTGTTTCACCGAACAGACGCTGCAGCCGGGCGAGCGGATCGAGATGCCGGTGACCTTCTTCGTCGATCCCGACATCGTCAGGGACCGGGACGCCGGCCATATCCGCGACATCACCCTGTCCTATACCTTCTTCCGTTCCGAACCCGCCCGCACGGCCAAGGCCGATCTGGACGGGGCGCAGGGCGGCGCCGTAAACTGAATTCAAGACGACCGGGAGCAGCCGCATGGCCCACGCCAAGAACCACGACTATCACATCCTGCCGCCGTCGCTGTGGCCGTTCATGGGCGCGATCGGCGCCTTTGTCATGCTGACCGGCGCGGTCGCCTGGATGAAGACGGGCGATGGCGGGATCGCGCTTCTGGGGATCGATGCGACCGGCCCCTGGATGTTCCTGATCGGTCTGGCGCTGGTGCTGTACACCATGTTCGGCTGGTGGACCGACGTGGCCCACGAAGGCAATACCGGCGACCACACCCCGGTCGTCCGCATCGGCCTGCGTTACGGCATGATCCTGTTCATCATCTCCGAGGTGATGTTCTTTGCCGCCTGGTTCTGGGCCTTCTTCAAGAACGCGCTCTATCCGATGGGGCCGATGTCGCCGATCCAGGACGGCGTCTGGCCGCCCGAAGGCATCGTCACCTTCGATCCCTGGCACCTGCCGCTGATCAACACGCTGATCCTGCTGCTGTCGGGGGTGGCCGTGACCTGGGCGCACCACGCTCTGGTCCACGACAATGATCGCCGGACGGTGATTCGCGGCCTGATCGTGGCGGTGATCCTGGGCATCTGCTTCACGGTCCTGCAGGCCTATGAATACAGCCACGCGGCGTTCGGCCTGTCCGACACGGTCTATGGCGGTGTCTTCTACATGGCGACCGGCTTTCACGGGTTCCACGTCATAATCGGGACGATCTTCCTGTTCGTCTGCCTGATCCGCTTCCTGCGGGGCGAAATGAACCAGGAAGAGCATGTCGGCTTCGAGGCCGCAGCCTGGTACTGGCACTTCGTCGACGTGGTCTGGCTGTTCCTGTTCGCCGCCATCTATATCTGGGGCCGCTGAGACGGCCTGACCGATCCGGGCGCGCGGGGGAATCCCGCGCGTTCCGCATTGAAGGAACACGATGACTGCAGATCCATCCCGGCACACGACGACCCCCGGTCTGCGGGCCGGGTCAGGGGGACGGCCGTAATGCGCCGCATCATCGGACCGCTGATCCTGGGGCTGGTGGGCTGCGCCATCCTGATCAGCCTGGGCGTCTGGCAACTGCGCCGGGCCGAATGGAAGGACGCCATGCTGGCCGGGATCCAGCGCGGCATCGAGGCCGCGCCCGGTCCCCTGCCGGCGCAGGTCGACCCGTCGATGAAATACCGCCCCGTCACGGTGGCAGGACAGACGACCGGGCGGGAAATCCTTGTCCTGTCCGGCACGCGCGAGATGGGCGGGGGCTACAATGTCGTGTCAGGCTTTGTGACCGGCGACGGGCGCCGGATCATGGTGGACCGCGGCTTCATCCCCGCCGACGACCGCCGGAAGCCGCGCCTGCCCGCCCGGCTGGCGGTGGAAGGCAACCTGCACTGGCCCGCCGAAAAGGGCAGCGCCACGCCCGAGCCGAACCTGGCCGAGGGCATCTGGTTCGCCCGCGACGTGCCCGCGATGGCTGCCCAACTGGACACCGAACCCGTTCTGGTCGTGGCCCGCTCTGTTTCGGGCGAGGATCAGGGGGTGATGCCGCTGCCCCTGTCGCCCGCGGGGATACCGAACAACCACCTGTCCTATGCCGTCCAGTGGTTCATGATGGCGGCGGTCTGGGCAGGGATGACAGTGGCGCTGATCTGGCGTATCAGGCAGCGCCGGTTTTGACGGGCCAGTTTCAGGACGATCTCATGCGCTATGTTTCGACCCGCGGGAAAGCCCCGGCCCTGTCCTTCACCGACGCGATGCTGACCGGCCTTGCCCGCGACGGGGGCCTGTACGTGCCCGAAGCCGTCCCGCAGATGACCGCCGAAGAAATTGCCGCGCTGGAAGGCGCCAGCTATGAGGAAGCCGCCTTCCGTGTCATGCAGCCCTTCATCGCGGACAGCTTTTCCGAATCCGAACTGCGCGAGGCGATCCGCCGCGCCTATCAGGGCTTCGGTCATGCCGCCCGCGCGCCGCTGGTCCAGCTTGCGCCCGGCCATTTCCTGCTGGAACTGTTCCACGGGCCGACGCTGGCCTTCAAGGACTTCGCCATGCAGCTGATCGGGCAGTTGTTCCAGATCGCGCTGGCGCGCGAGGGGCGGCGCGTCACCATCGTGGGCGCGACCTCGGGCGACACCGGATCGGCCGCGATCGAGGCATTCCGCGGCCTGCCCAATGTGGATGTGTTCATCCTGTATCCCCATGGGCGCGTCAGCGAGGTGCAGCGCCGGCAGATGACCACCCCGGACGATGCCAACGTCCACGCGCTGGCGATCTCGGGCACGTTCGACGACGCGCAGGCGCGGCTGAAGGACCTGTTCAACGACCATGAGTTCCGCGACCGCGTGGGGCTGGCGGGGGTGAACTCGATCAACTGGGCGCGGGTGCTGGCGCAGGTGGTCTATTACTTCACCGCCGCCGTCAGCCTTGGCGCGCCGCATCGCAAGGTCAGCTTCACCGTGCCGACCGGCAACTTCGGCGACATCTTCGCGGGGTCCATCGCGCGCGCCATGGGCCTGCCGGTGGACCGGCTGGTGATCGCGACGAACCAGAACGACATCCTGGACCGCGCGCTGCGGACCGGCGATTACCGTGTGGGCCGGGTCGAGCCGTCGGTTTCCCCCAGCATGGACATCCAGGTCAGTTCCAACTTCGAACGCGCGCTGTTCGCGGCCTATGGTGGCGACGGCGCGGCGGTCGCGCAACTGATGGAGGAACTGCGTCAGGGCGGCTTCATCATCAGCCAGGGCGCGCTGG
>CALLYR010000144.1 GCA_937859005.1 uncultured Paracoccus sp.
GGTTGAACGGGATCAGGTTGAACTTGCACGCGATGCGCGTATCGGTGCGCTCGGGCGCGCGGGTGCGGGTCGCGGTGGGACGCGTGGCATCGGTGCGCGCTGCGCGGCCGCGCCCTGCACCGCCCTTGGCCTCCGCCTTCGCGCTTTTGGCCTCGGCCTTTGCGCCCTTGGCCTCCGCCTTTGCGCTCTTGGCATTCGCCTTGCCGCCCCTGGCGGAGGTGCCGGCAGAGGCTGCATCCCCCGCCTCTGCGGAAGACGTGCCAGCCACGGCCGTCTCAACAGGCGCCGGGGTATCGTCCCTGTCCTCCGGGGGCGCAGGCTGTTCCTGCGACAGCGCCTCGCCGGTTCGGTCTTCGACCGGGACGCCGCCGATGCCCTGATCCCGTTCCTTCGCCATGCACAAGCTCCCCCCTAACTCGAAAGGGATATTATCCCTGCGGAAGGATTGAGGTAAAGGCGACATTATAGCATTTGTGGTAAACTGTTCGGTACGCGAATCAGAAGGAACGGTCAGCATGGGATACAAGGGTTTGCGGGGAATCGTGTCATATGACGCGATGGAAACCATCCGGAACACCAACGAATGGATGGGGGCCTCGGCACGAGCCATCGCCTCCTACCCGGCCTTTGCCCTGTTGCCGACGCCGATGTTCAAGCTGATCAGCGCCTGGGGCCGCGTCACCGAACGCAGCTTCGCACGCATGGTCATCAAGCCCGACTGGGACATCCCGCCGGTGACCGGTCCCGAAGGGCAGGACCACCTGGTCTATGTCGAGCCCGAAATCCGCCGCCCCTTCGGCGATCTGGTCCGTTTTCGCGTGGCCCGGCGCAAGCCGATGGCCCGGCGCGTGCTGCTGGTGGCGCCGATGTCGGGCCATTACGCGACGCTGCTGCGGTCCACGGTGACCTCGCTGCTGCCCGATTGCGACGTGTGGGTGACCGACTGGCACAACGCCCGCGACATCCCGGTCAGCCAGGGCAAGTTCGATGTCGAGGATTACGTCAGCTATCTGGCCGATTTCATGCGCCATCTGGGTCCCGACCTGCATGTGATCGCGGTCTGTCAGCCCGCGCCGCTGGCGCTGGTCGCGACCGCCATGCTGGCCGAGCAGGAGCCCGCCGCCCAGCCCCGCACCCTGACGCTGATCGGCGGCCCGATCGACCCGGACGCCGCCGCGACCGAGGTCACCGATTTCGGCAACCGCGTCACCATGGGGGAACTGGAACATCTGGTCATCCAGCAGGTGGGGTTCAAATACCGCGGCGCGGGGCGGATGGTCTATCCGGGGCTGGCGCAGCTCAGCTCTTTCATCTCGATGAACATCGAGACCCACGGCAAGGCCTTCATCGACAAGATCTTCGCCGAGGCGCGCGGCCAGGGATCGATCGGCGACAAGCACAATGCCTTCTATGACGAATATCTGGCCGTGATGGACATGACGGCGGAATTCTATCTTTCCACGGTCGCGCGGGTGTTCAAGAATCAGGAAATCGCCCAGAACCGCTTTTCGGTGGCCGGCGTCCCCGTGGATATCGGCCAGATCCGCGACGTGGCGATCATGACGGTCGAAGGCGCGAACGACGACATCTCGGCCCCCGGCCAGTGCGTCGCCGCGCTGCGGCTGTGCACGAACGTGCCCGAATCGCGCAAGGCCCGGCATCTGGAACCGAATGCCGGTCATTACGGCATCTTTGCGGGGAAAAGCTGGCGGCTGAACATCCGTCCGCTGGTCCTGGATTTCATGGACGAACACGGCACCCATGGGGCCGAGGACCACCCCAAGCGTCCGCGCGGGGGCCAGGTCGTGGGCGACCTGCGGCCGGGCGGGCCGCACGACGATTCCCGCATCGCCGTCTGATCCGGTCCCGGAACCCGCCGGGCGACGGCGGGTTCTGCTGCACGGCCCGCATGCCGCGGGCAGGCAGGAGAAGATCATGACCGACAACCGCGAAACCTTCTGGAAGCGCCTTGAAGGCATCAACGCCGGGATGCTGGGCTGCGCCCCCGACTGGCGGCTGGTGCCGATGACGCATTATCCCGACCGCCAGGCCGGCGTGCTGTGGTTCATCACCGCCGAAGGCGTGGATCTGGAGCAGTCGGTCCGCAACGGTGCCCAGAAGGCGGTCCACGCGGTAGGCGACGGCGACGGCCAGCTTTACGCCCGCATCGAAGGCCAACTCGAACTGTCCAACGACCGGGCCAAGCTGGACGAGGTCTGGAACGCGGTCGCCTCGTCCTGGTTCGAGAACGGCGAACGCCAGGAGGACGCGCGCCTGCTGAAGCTGACGATCTCGGAAGCCGAGGTCTGGACCACCACCGGCCGCCTGGGCTTTTTCTACGAGATCGCCAAGGCCAAGGTCACCGGCGCCGAGCCCGACATGGGCGAACACTTCAAGGTCAGCTTCGCCTGATCCCCGCGCCCCTGTCCCGCCGCGACCGGCGGGGCAGCCCGTCAGGCCCCCAACACCTCGGTCACCGCCGCGCGGATCAGCGCAAGCTGGTCCGGCGCCGAAAAACGGTGGTCCGCGTTCTTGACCAGCGTCAGGCGGATGTCCTTCCCCGTCGCATGGTCCAGCAATGCCAGCGCATCCGCCATCGGCACATCCTCATCCGCCGTCCCCTGCAGGAACCGCACCGGCATTGGCAGATGCAGCGGCGCGCCGAACACGCTGTTCTGCGCCCCCTGGTCGAACAGCCGCCGCGAAAACACGTAATCGCCTTCGGCATAGTCGCTGGGCCGCGTGATGAAGCCGCGCGCCTCCAGATCGTTGCGGTCGGTATCGGTAAAGGCGCGCTGCATCCGCGCCGTGAAATCGGGCGCGGCGGCGATGGTGACCAGCCCCGCCCAGCGATCCGGGCGTTCGCGCGCCAGCAGCAGCGCCATCCAGCCCCCCAGCGACGACCCGACCAGCACCTGAGGGCCGGGGGCCAGCGCGTCGATGATGTCGCGCGCATCCTCCAGCCAGTCGCCGGTGCCGAAATCCTCGACCCGCCCGCCGCTTTCGCCATGCCCGGACAGGTCGAACCGCAGCATCGCCCGACCGTCGTCGCGGCACCAACGTTCCAGATCAAGGGCCTTGGTCCCATGCCGGTCCGACCGGAACCCGTGCAGGAACACGATGCCCGGCCCCTGCCCTTCCGACCGGTCATAGGCCAGCTTCCGCCCCTTCAAGGTCGCATGGATCATCGCATCCCTCCTTTTTTCATCCTGCCCCGGATATCCCACGGACGCGCGGGAGTGTGAAACCCCCGCGGCGGCGCCGCATTGACAGTCCCGGCCAAAACCGACACATCCCCGCCGACATACCCGCAACCGGGCGTTCCGTGGGCGCCAGACCGACGAGGAGGACGCGATGTCCCAGATTTCCCTGACCTTTCCCGATGGCGCGAGCCGCGATTACCCCGCCGGCACCACCGCGGCCGAGGTCGCAGCCTCCATCGCGCCCAGCCTTGCCAGGAACGCGATCAGCGCGACGCTCGACGGCAATCACATCGACCTCGCCTGGCCGATCCAGTCCTCCGGCCGCATCGCCATCAACACGATGAAGGATGCCGCCCCCGCGCTGGAACTGATCCGCCACGATCTTGCACATGTCATGGCCCGCGCCGTGCAGGAATTGTGGCCGGACGTGAAGGTCACCATCGGCCCGGTGCGCGACTATGGCTGGTTCTATGACTTCGACCGGGCCGAACCGTTCACGCCCGAAGACCTCGGCGCGATCGAGGCGAAGATGAAGCAGATCATCGCCGCCCGTGACCCGGTGCGGACCGAGGTGTGGGACCGGGACCGCGCCATTGCCCATTATGAGGCGGCGGGCGAGCCCTTCAAGGTCGAACTGGTCAACCGCATCCCCGAGGGTCAGGATCTGCGGATGTACTGGCACGGCGACTGGCAGGACCTGTGCCGCGGCCCGCATCTGCAATCGACGGGCCAACTGCCCGCCGACGCCTTCCGGCTGACGCATGTCGCGGGCGCCTATTGGCTGGGCGACAACACCCGGCCCATGCTGCAGCGCATCTATGGCGTGGCCTTCCGCAACCGCGACGAACTCAAGGCCCACATGACCATGCTGGAGGAGGCCGCGAAACGCGACCACCGCAAGCTGGGCCGCGAGATGGACCTGTTCCACATGCAGGAAGAGGCGCCGGGCCAGGTGTTCTGGCACCCGAACGGCTGGACGATCTATGTCACGCTGCAGGACTATATGCGCCGCCAGCAGCGCCGGGGCGGCTATGTCGAGGTCAACACCCCGCAGGTCGTGTCCCGCAAGCTGTGGGAGGAATCCGGCCACTGGGAAAACTATCAGGAAAACATGTTCATCGTCGAAGTGGACGAGGAACATGCCCGCGAAAAGACCGTCAATGCGCTGAAACCCATGAACTGCCCCTGCCATGTGCAGGTGTTCAACGTGGGCCTGAAATCCTATCGCGACCTGCCGCTGCGGATGGCGGAATTCGGATCGTGCAACCGCTATGAACCCTCAGGCGCGCTGCACGGCATCATGCGGGTGCGCGGCTTCACCCAGGACGACGCGCATATCTTCTGCACCGAGGACCAGATCGAGCCCGAGACGAAGAAGTTCATCGAGTTCCTGGCGATGATCTATGCCGATCTCGGCTTCGACAACTGGAAGGTCAAGCTGTCCACCCGCCCCGAAAAGCGCATCGGATCCGACGAAAGCTGGGACCGGGTCGAGGCCGCGCTGGGCAACGCCTGCCGCGCCGCGGGCTATGATTACGAGATCCAGGACGGCGAAGGCGCCTTCTACGGACCGAAGCTGGAATTCGTGCTGACCGACGCCATTGGCCGCGATTGGCAATGCGGCACGCTGCAGGTGGACCCGAACCTGCCCGAACGGCTGGATGCGAGCTATATCGGCGAGGACGGCCAGAAGCATCGCCCCGTCATGCTGCACCGCGCCGTGCTGGGCAGCTTCGAGCGGTTCATCGGCATCCTGATCGAAAGCCACGCGGGCAAGCTGCCCTTGTGGCTGGCGCCGCGGCAGGTGGTGGTGGCATCCATCGTCTCGGACGCCGACGATTACGTCCATCAGGTCGTGGCCGCGCTGACACAGGCGGGCATCCGGGCCGAGGCGGATACGCGCAACGAAAAGATCAACTACAAGGTCCGCGAACATTCGCTGGGCAAGGTGCCGGTCATCATGGCCGTCGGCATGAAAGAGGTCGAGGGCCGGACCGTCTCGATTCGCCGCCTGGACCAGCAGGGTTCGCGCGTCGTGCCCCTGGACGAGGCCATCGCCCAGCTTGCGGATGAGGCCACGCCCCCCGACCTGCGCTGATCCTGGGCCTGCGGGTTTGCGCCCGGACGCTGCCCTCGGGCGGCGCGCGGAACCTTGCGCGCCGCCACGTCATGCTTGCCTTGGCTGCGATTTCCGGCTTGCGTTCCGGAAAGAATCGGGCATCACTCGCGAGTACGTGAGCGATACTTTCTACCGCCTCCCTTCACGGGGCAGCCGGACTTCGAAAGGGCTGCACGATCCGGCAACGGCAATCTCGCCGCCGGAGGACTTGAAGGAGAGAGGGTCATGGCGACCGGCACCGTCAAATGGTTCAACGCCACCAAAGGCTATGGTTTCATCGCCCCCGATGATGGCGGCAAGGACGTTTTCGTCCATATTTCCGCGGTGGAACGCGCGGGCCTGACCGGCCTGAACGACAACCAGAAGATCGAGTACGAACTGCAGTCGGGCCGCGACGGCCGCGCCTCGGCCTCGGATCTGAAGCTGCTCTGATCTGCGCCACAAGCGCGGCGACATGAACGGCCCGTGACCTCACGGGCCGTTCTGCGTTCAGGGTTGCGATTCTGGCAGCGCCGTCCGATCAACGCCGCATGACAGAAGCCTTCAACCTTGCCGAACATGTCCTGGCAGCAGGCGCGGCCACCCCCGACAAGCTGGCCCTGGCCGTGGTCGGCCCCTCGCGTGCCGAACGCTGGTCCTATGCCCGGCTGATTGCCGCCGTGCGCGGCACCGCCACGGGATTGTTGCACCGGGGCCTGCGCCCCGGCGACCGCGTCCTGCTGCGGATCGGGAACGAGCCGGCCTTTCCCGTGTCCTACCTCGCCTGCATCGCCGCAGGAATCGTGCCGGTTCCGACCTCGGCCCTGCTGACGGAAGCGGAAATCACCCGGATCGCCCGCAACATCGTCCCCGCACTGACCATCGCAGGCGACGGCATCGCCCTGCCCGATCCGTCCGGCGACATCCTGCCCGTGGCCGATCTGGCCGCGATGGCGAACGTGATCCTGCGCCGCAACACGATGACGACGGGGCTTTACGACCACGGCTATCTGATCGCGCGCGAGCATCTGGCCGACCACGATCCCAATTCCGGCCTGCCGCGCCAGCGGCTGTGGCGCATCCGGGCAGGGCGCGTCGTGACCGCGACCGGCGCGCTGGAACGGCCGCTGTCGTTCGCCGGCAACGACGTGCCCGGCGTGATGCTGGCGTCCGCCGTGCGCGACTATATCGTGGATTACGGCGTGGCGCCGGGCCGGCGCATTGCGGTGGTGACGAACAACGACGACGCCTATCGCACGGCCCTTGCCGCGCTGGATGCGGGACTGGAGGTTCCGGTTGTCATCGACGCCCGTCCCACGGCTGACGGTCCGCTGCCGCAGGCGGTGCGGGCGCGGGGCGTGCGGGTGGCGACCGGCTCGGCCGTGGCCGGGGTGCTGGGCAAGAAGGCGGTGAACGGCTTCAAGTTCTGCGACCAGCAGGGCGCGGGCGATCCGCTGGGCGTCGTCAACTGCGACGTGATCGCGATGTCGGGCGGCTGGTCCCCCGTCGTCCATCTGTGGAGCCATTGCGGCGGCAAGCTGAAATGGGACGAAGCGCGCGCGATGTTCGCGCCCGATCCCGCGCGCCCGCCGACCGGCGCGGACGGCCGGGGGAACGTGCTGGCCGTAGGCGCGGCCGCAGGCGATCTGGCGGTGGCAGAACTGACGGATGCGGCCGCGGAACAGCCGGTCATGCCGGTCTGGGTCATGCCCGCCCGGGCCAGCCGCAAGGCGCGGTTCAAGATGTGGCTGGATTACCAGAACGACGTGAAGGTCAGCGACGTGGAACTGGCCGGGCGAGAGGGCTATGCCAGCGTCGAACATGCCAAGCGGTATACCACGCTGGGCATGGCGACCGATCAGGGAAAGGTCAGCAACATCAACGGTCTGGCAATCCTGTCCGATGCGCTGGGCCAGCCGATCGCCGCGACCGGCACCACCACCTTCCGTCCGCCCTATACGCCGCTGACGTTGGGCACGATCGCGGCGGATGCGCGTGGCGAGGTGTTCCTGCCCCTGCGCAAGACGCCCATGCACGAATGGCACGAAAGCCACGGCGCGCATTGGGAGCCCGTCGGCCTGTGGCGGCGGCCCTATGCCTATCCGCGCGGAGCCGAAGGCGTGTCTGACGCCGTCGCGCGCGAGATCCGCGCGGTGCGGGGGGGCGTGGGGACGCTGGATGCCTCGACGCTGGGCAAGATCATCGTCAAGGGGCCGGACGCCGGACGGTTCCTGGACATGATGTATACCAACATGATGTCCACGCTGCCGGTCGGCAAATGCCGCTATGGGCTGATGTGTTCGGAAAACGGCTTCCTCGTCGATGACGGGGTGGTGGCGCGGCTGTCGGAGGACACCTGGCTCTGCCACACGACCACCGGCGGCGCGGACCGCATCCACGGCCATATGGAAGACTGGCTGCAATGCGAATGGTGGGACTGGCAGGTCTATACCGCCAACATCACCGAGCAATACGCCCAGATCGCCGTGGCCGGACCGAAGGCCCGCGCCGTGCTGGAGAAGCTGGGCGGCATGGATGTGTCGGCCGGGACGCTGCCGTTCATGGGCTGGGCCGAGGGCGAGCTGGCCGGAATCCCGGTCCGCGTCTATCGCATCAGCTTCTCGGGCGAACTGTCGTTCGAGATCGCGACCCCCGCGAACCGCGGGCTGGAACTGTGGGAGAAGATCCAGCAGGCCGGCGCTGATCTCGGCATCACCCCCTACGGGACCGAGGCGATGCACATCATGCGGGCCGAAAAGGGCTTCATCATGATCGGGGACGAGACCGACGGCACGGTGATCCCGCAGGACCTGAGCCTGCACTGGGCGATCAGCAAGAAGAAGACCGACTTCATCGGCAAGCGCGCGCAGGAGCGGTCGTTCATGGCCAGCCCCGATCGCTGGCGGCTGGTGGGGCTGGAAAGCCTGGACGGGCGGGTGCTGCCCGACGGGGCCTATGCCGTGGCCGAGGGCGTGAACCCCAATGGCCAGCGCAACACGCAGGGGCGCGTGACCTCGACCTATCTGTCGCCGACGCTGAACGCGCCGATCGCGATGGGGCTGGTCCTGCACGGGCCGGAGCGGATGGGCGAAGTGCTGGAATTCCCCGTGACCGGCGACACGTTCCGGGCGCGGATCGTCGATCCGGTGTTCTATGACAAGGAAGGGACCAAGGCGAATGGCTGATATGACGCCGCTGGCCAGCATCAACCAGGTGTCGGGGCTGGGCATGATCCTGATCCGCGCCGACCTGACCCGCGCGGGCGATGCCATCGCGGGGGCCGCAGGGCTGGCAATCCCCAGGCCCAACCGCTTCACCTCTGACGGCAGCCGCTGGCTGGGGTGGATGTCGCCGGACGAATTGCTTCTGGTGCTGCCGCATGGCGATGTGCCGGGGGCGCTGTCCGATCTGTTGGATGCGCTGGCGGGCGAACATGCGCTGGTGCAGGATGTCAGCGACATGCGTTGCGTCTTCGACGTGACGGGACGCAAGCCGGAGCATGTGCTGGCCAAGCTGTGCCCGGTGGAACTGGGCGCGCTGCCCCCCGACGGGTTGCGCCGGACGCGGGCCGCGCAGATCGCCTGCGGGCTGTGGCGGCACGGCGACGGCTGGCGGATCATCGCCTTCCGCGCCGTCACCGATTACCTGCGGGGCGTCCTGACCGCGGCCGCAGCGCCCGGCACCGATCTCGACCCGCGCTGAAACGGAGGCGGGCTCAGGCCCGCCGCGCGGCCCGCTGTCCATGGGCCGACACGGAATAGATCGCCAGCGCCGTCCAGATCAGGGCAAAGGCGATCCCGTGCCAGCGGGTGAAGGGTTCGCCGAACAGCGCCACTGCGCAGAAAGCCTGAAGCGTGGGGTTGAGATAGCCGATCAGCCCCACGCTTGCCATCTCGACCGTGCGCGAAGCTTGCGCGAACAGGATCAGCGGCACCGCCGTGACCGGCCCGCACAGGATCAGCAGCAGGCTTGTCCAGGCATCCGTCCCGAAATGGCCGCCCGTGCCGCCCCCGTCCAGATGGGCCAGCGCCAGCCACAGCAGCGCCAGCGGCGTCAGCACCGCCACCTCGGCCGCGACGGACAGCACCGGATCGAGCGGCAGCGCCTTTTTCAGCGCGCCATAGGCGGCAAAGGTCGCAGCCAGCGTCAGGCTGATCCAGGGCCCGGCGCCCAGGCCCCAGGTCAGCAGCACCACGGCCGCGCCTGCCAGGGCCGCGGCAGCCTGTTGCAGCGGGGCCAGCCTTTCGCGGAACAGCACGACGCCCAGCACTACGGCGATCAGCGGATAGATGTAATAGCCCAGCGACGCCTCGACCGCGTGGCCGTGCTGGACCGCCCAGATGAAGACCCCCCAGTTCAGCGAAACCAGCAGCGCGGCCAGCACGATCCGGCGCAGATGCGGACCGCGCAGCGACTGCGGCAGCGCGGCCATGCGCCGCTGCCAGACCAGCACGGCGGCGAACAGCACCAGCGACCACAGGGTCCGATGGGCCAGCACCTCGGTCGCGGGCACATGGCGCAACGCGTGATAAAGCAGCGACGACAGCCCCCAGACGGTGCTGGCGGCAATCATCGACAGGATGCCTGTGGTCCGCTGAGTCGTCATTCGTCCTGCCTTTGCGCGCGTGTCGCCCCATGCAGGGCCGAGAGCAAGGGGAAACCGGACGGCAGATCCGCGCAATCTGCGGCGCGCCTATGCAGCGCCGCGCCTGGGGCGATCTGGAGAGAGGGGGGCATGCCGGAAATGCCTGGGGCTTGAGGGCCGATGCCCGCGGCCCGGTCCCTCCGGCAAAAGGGCCTGCCGGAACATCGTCAGGCAGGCCCGTTCGCTGGATTGTGCGCCCCGCTTACATGCGCGAGGCGACGTTTTTCCAGTTCACCAGATTGTTCAGGAAGTTGTCCAGATATTTGGCCCGCGCATTGCGGAAGTCGATGTAATAGGAATGTTCCCACACATCGCAGCCCAGCAGCGCCGTCTGGCCCTTGCACAGCGGGTTCACGCCGTTTTCGGTTTTCGTGATCTCCAGCCCGCCCTGACCGTTGCGGACCAGCCAGACCCAGCCCGATCCGAACTGCGCGACGCCCTGATCCGAGAACTTCTTCTTGAAATCCTCGACCGAGCCGAAGCTTTCCTTGATCGCGGTTTCAAGGTTGCCGGGCATCTTGCCGGGATTGGGCGACATCATTTCCCAGAACTGGGCGTGGTTCCAGTGCTGGCTGGCGTTGTTGAAGATGCCGGACTGGGCCACGGCGCCGTCCTGATAGGTGCCCTTGACGATTTCCTCCAGGCCCGCGCCTTCCCATTCGGTGCCCTGGATCAGTTCGTTCAGCTTGTCCACATAGGCCTTGTGGTGCTTGTCGTGGTGGTATTCCAGCGTCTCGCGCGACATGCCGCCCGAGGACAGCGCATCGTGGGAATAGGGCAGATCGGGCAGGGTGAAGGCCATTTCGCGTTCCTTTCCAAGGAATTGTTTCCGGCAGCGACCATAGGCGCAGCGGTCCGGCACCGCAACGCCCGCACATGCGGCCGGGTTCCGGCCATGCCCGCGCAGGTCATTGGCAAAGCCGCGCCGCCCCGTATAGAAGGGCGAAAAGCCCGCGCGACGCCGCCCGCGACCGGCGCGCAGGCGGGACGCAACGAACGACCGGGGACCGGGATGGCCAACCAGAACGACAGTTTCATCGACGAGGTG
>CALLYR010000145.1 GCA_937859005.1 uncultured Paracoccus sp.
CGAGCTTCTTCCGCAGCACCTCGATGTCGGCGCCCTTCTTGCCGATGATGACGCCCGGACGGGCGGCATGGATCGTCACCCGGCACTTCTTGTGCGGACGCTCGATGATGACGCGGCTGACGCCGGCCTGCTTGGCTTCCTTGTGGATGAAGTCGCGGATCTTCAGATCCTCGAGCAGCAGGTTGCCATAGTCCTTGTCATCGGCATACCAGCGGCTGTCCCAGGTGCGGTTGACCTGCAGGCGCATCCCGATGGGGTTGACCTTCTGTCCCATTACGCGAGCTCCTCGGCAGCGGCGGTGGTGGTCGGGGCGTCAGACCGGCGGGCGGCTGCGGTCTTCTGCTTGGCTGCGGCCTTTTTGGCGGCCTCGGCAGCGGCGTCGATCTCGCGCACCTTGATGGTGATTTCCGAGAACGGCTTCATGATCTTGCCGAACCGGCCACGCGCCCGCGGGCGGCCCCGCTTCAGCACCAGGTTCTTGCCGACCCACGCCTCGGCGACGATCAGCTGATCGACGTCCAGGTTGTGGTTGTTCTCGGCATTGGCGATGGCCGACTGCAGGCACTTCTTGACGTCGCCGGCGATGCGGCGCTTCGAGAAGGTCAGGTCCGCCAGGGCCTTGTCCACCTTCTTGCCGCGGATCATGGCGGCGACCAGGTTCAGCTTCTGTGGCGAGGTGCGAAGCATCTTGGTCTTCGCCATCGCCTCGTTATCCGCCACGCGGCGCGGATTCTGTTCCTTACCCATGGGGATTACTTCCTTTTCGCTTTCTTGTCGGCCGCGTGCCCGTAATAGGTCCGGGTCGGCGAATATTCACCGAACTTCTGGCCGATCATCTCTTCGCTCACCGACACCGGGATGTGCTTCTGCCCGTTGTAGACGCCGAAGGTCAGGCCGACGAACTGCGGCAGGATGGTCGAGCGGCGCGACCAGATCTTGATCACCTCCGAACGCCCGGACTCGCGGGACTTCTCCGCCTTGCGCAACACATAAGCGTCGACGAAGGGGCCTTTCCAAACAGAACGTGCCATGGATTAACGCCCCTTCTTCTTGGCGTGACGCGACCGCAGGATATATTTGTCGGTCGACTTGTTCGTGCGGGTCTTGGTTCCCTTGGTGCCCTTGCCCCACGGCGTGACCGGGTGACGGCCGCCCGAGGTCCGGCCCTCGCCACCGCCATGCGGGTGGTCGATCGGGTTCATCGCGACGCCGCGGACGGTCGGACGCACGCCCATGTGGCGCTTGCGGCCGGCCTTGCCGAGGTTCTGGTTCGAATGGTCGGGGTTCGACACGGCACCGATGGTGGCCATGCACTCCTGACGGACCAGACGCAGCTCGCCCGAGGACAGGCGGATCTGCGCATATCCGCCGTCGCGGCCGACGAACTGGGCATAGGTGCCCGCCGAACGCGCGATCTGCCCGCCCTTGCCGGGCTTCATCTCGACGTTGTGGACGATCGTGCCGATCGGCATGCCGCTGAACGGCATCGCGTTGCCCGGCTTGATGTCGGCCTTGGCCGAGGCGACCACCTTGTCGCCCACCGCCAGACGCTGCGGCGCCAGGATATAGGCCTGCTCGCCGTCGTCATAGCGGATCAGCGCGATGAAGGCGGTGCGGTTGGGATCGTATTCGATCCGCTCAACTGTCGCGGGGACATCAAATTTCGTGCGGCGGAAATCGACGATGCGGTAAAGGCGCTTGGCCCCCCCGCCCTTGTGCCACATGGTGACGCGTCCGGTGTTGTTCCGTCCGCCCGTCTTGGTCAGACCCACGGTCAGGGTCTTGACGGGGCGGCCTTTCCAAAGCTCCGAACGGTCGATCAGTACCAGCCCGCGCTGGCCAGGCGTCGTCGGTTTGTACGACTTGAGTGCCATGGTTTCTGTCTTCCGTTGCCTTGGACCAAAGGTCCGTTTCAGTCGAAAACGTCAGCGGCCCCCGTGAGCGCGCTCTCAGGGGCCGCAGATTCGCGGTCGTTTATCAGAGGCCGGTGTTCACGTCGATGCTGTTGCCAGCCTCGAGCATGACATAGGCCTTCTTGACGTCGCTGCGGACGCCGGGGCGGCCGCGGAAACGCTTGGTCTTGCCCTTGGTGACCACGGTGTTGACCGCCTTCACCTTGACGTTGAACAGCGATTCCACCGCGTCCCTGATCTGCGGCTTGCTGGCCGATTTCGCCACCTCGAAGGTGACGGCGTTGGACAGTTCCCCCGCCATCGTCGCCTTTTCGGTGATGATCGGCTTGACGATCACGTCGTAATGTTCGGGTTTCGCGCTCATCACACGGTCGCTCCCTTCAGCCGGGCCTCAAGGGCCTCGACACCGGCGCGCGTGATCACCAGCGTGTCACGGCGCAGGATGTCATAGACGTTGGCGCCCATCGAGGGCAGGACATCCACGCCTTCCAGGTTGCGGGCGGCGCGGGCGAAGTTCTCGTTGACCTGGGCGCCGTCGATGATCAGGACACGCTTCCAGCCCTGTTCCTTGAAGGCACGGGCGAGGGCCGCAGTCTTGGCCTCCGCCAGGTCCAGGCTGTCCAGCACGATCAGCCGGCCGCTCGATGCCTTGGCCGACAGCGCATGCTTCAGCCCCAGGGCGCGCACCTTCTTGGGCAGATCGAACGCATGGCTGCGCGGGACCGGACCCTTGTAGATGCCGCCCTTGCGGAAGATCGGCGCGTTCCGGCTGCCGTGGCGTGCGCCGCCGGTGCCCTTCTGGCGATAGATCTTCTTGGTCGAATACGACACTTCGGACCTGCCCAGCGTCGAATGGGTGCCCGCCTGGGCCTTGGCACGCTGCCAGCGGACCACGCGATGCAGGATGTC
>CALLYR010000146.1 GCA_937859005.1 uncultured Paracoccus sp.
CGCAGGGCTCGGTGCGGCGGTCCCTTCGGCCGGCGCGGTCTGCGCCGGGGCAGGGGCCGGCGCGGCGGGGGGCGTCACCTCGCGCAGGGATTTCTGCGGCAGGGCATAGTCCATCTCGAAGGTGGTGAAGGCCTTGTCGATGGCCGCGACCGCCCGATAGACCAGCAGTTGCAGGCGGAACGGTTGCGCCGGGTCGAAGCCCGCGTCGGCCGGGATCTTGAAGATGTCCTTTTCCGTGAACTGCGGTGCGCCGTCCAGCGCGATCCGGTTCACGCGGCGGTGCTGGCGGTCGCGGAAGCGGACCGAGGCATCGCCCTGCATCAACTGGATGCGGTCGAAGATGCCGCCCCGGACATAGCCCGATCCCTTGAAGGAATAAAGCCCGTTGCCCATCAACATGATGGCCTGCTCGCCGTCACCCAGCCAGTTCTTCAGGTTTTCGTATTGGGCATCCCCCAGCAGCGCACGCCCGATGGCGGGCTGGCTGACCAGCGCCACGCGCATGTCGATGAAGGTCTCGTCCGCCGGTTCGGTCAGCGGCTTTTGCGCCGCGCGGGGGTCGGCGTGGCGGGCAAAGGTTTCGTTCACCTCGCCCACGGACAGGTTCAGGCGGCGGATGGTACCGTCGCCTTCCAGCGTGGCCCAGTCGTCGGCGGCGGGCGCGTCGGGGTCGACCTCCATGACCGGGCCGGCAGCGGCGCCGGTCACAGGCTTTTCGCCCAGGCCCCCCAGCCCCAGCGCGCGCGCGACATGCAGGCCGGACCGCACGATCGAATCGTCAATCACCATGACGGTGACGGTCGCGCCGGAAATGATGTTCAGTTCATGCGCGCTGCCGCCGGCCTGCGCCTCGGTCTTCAGGTCGAGGCCGACGTAATCGGCGGCCATCTTCTGGATCTTGGCGTCGGGAATGCCGATCAGGACAATCGGTTCGGAATGCTTGACCAGACGCACGCCCAGTACGCGGGCGTCAGCGTCCACCGCCACCGCGGTGTGGATCGGCTTGCCGGAATAGCCGGTCGTGCCGACGAAATCCGAGGTGATATAGATCCAGCCCAGCTGCTTGCCCGCGCCCATGAGGGGCGCCACGGGCAGGTCGTCGCGCAGCGGGCCGATGCCATCCGCACCCGGCACGATGTCGCCAGGCGCCAGGTCGGGCAGCAGTTGCGCCAGCCAGGACGCGGAGCCAGGGTCGGTCTGGGCCGCAGCAGGCTGGGGCGCGGCAAAGCCGAAAAGCAGGATGGCAAGAAAGGCGAGGCATCTCGCCAGCATCGGAAAAAGCATGTCAGATCACCTGTGGGGGACCGCGGACAGGCGGTAGTGTCATGGCGCGGGCCACAACCGGAATAGCCGTCGCCGTCAGGCGGACGGCGCGACAGGTTGCGGCAGGCATCGGCAGGGCGGCATCCGGTCCGGGCAGGGCCGCGGGCTGCGGCAGGGGCAGGCATTCCGGACAATGCCGGACCCGGCTGTCAGGATCGACCGGCGTTCCGTCCGGTCCCAGCACCACCGGGACCGCGCCCTGTTCGGAACACAGCACCACGCTGTTCCCGTCCACCGCGAAAGCGGCGGCAGGATTGCCGGCAAGGCTGGACAGGGCGACTGCCCACAATGCCAGGACAAGAACGACAACGCGGCTCATGGGCAGACCCTTTGCGCCAACAGGGTGCCCCGAACATTGATAAAGGTCAAACCGGTCACAGACGCGGCGATTTTGTCGCAGGGACTGCCGCGATCCTCAGCCTGCGGCACGGTCCAGCAGATAGATGTCCATGACCCAGCCATGCCGTTCGCGCGCGGCCCTGCGGGCGGCGACGATGCGCGGCCCGGCCTCGGCCAGGGGGCCGTGGTCCAGCATCTGCCGGTCCATGCCGACATAGGCGCCCCACCAGATCGTGACCCCCGCAGGCTCCAGCGTCTCGAACGCGCAGCCGCCGTCCAGCATCACCGCGACACGATCCGCGCCAGGCGGCCAGCCGTGGTCGCGCAATTGCCGCCCGGTGGTGATGACGACGGGAATCGCATGGGCGGCCGTCAGCGCCTGCAGCGCGGTGATGCCGGGAATGACCGTGACCTTAGGTGCAGGCTTCAGCCGCGCCGCAATCCGCAACGTGCTGTCGTAAAGCGAGGGGTCCCCCCAGACCAGCAGCGCGACCCGTCGGGCATCCGGCGGAATCGCCGCCGTCCAGGCAGCGGCCAGCGCGTCGTGCCAGTCCGTGACGCCGGCCAGATATCCCGCATCGTCCCGCCGCGGAGGCACAGGGAACCGCCCGCGCGGCACATGGGGCGCGACCTTGTCGCAGATCGCATCGCGCAAGGCGGCCAGATCGGCCTTGTCCTCGCCCTTGTCGGGGATCAGCACCAGATCGGCGGACCGCAGCGCGGATTCCGCCGCGCGGGTCAGATGGCCCGGATCGCCGGTTCCGATGCCGATCAGCAGCAGTTCCATCCCCTGAACTCCCATGAAAAAACGCGGCCCCGGGAAAGGGGGCCGCGCCGGAGCAACCGTCTTTCCGGTCAGGCCGCGTGATGCAGGCGGCGGGTGAACAGGGCCGAGCCGCGCGAGGCCCGGATGCCCTTGGCCGCGGCCAGCACGGCCAGATCGACCAGCGGCTCGATCAGCACGACCATCATATAGGCCACGCCGAAGGTGCCGATCTGGGCAAAGGTGTGGATCGACACGCCCTGCCCGTACAACACCCAGAACGCGACCCAGCCGACCACGCCCGCCTGAAAGGCGGTGGACAGCGCAAGGGCCTGGCCATAGCGCAGATCGACGTAAGCCGTGCCGGGCGCGACAATGCGGCGGGCCAGCACGTCGAGCGCGAACAGCGGCACCAGCAGGGTGGTCAGGTTCATCCCGTATTGCGGCAGATCGAAGGGCGCAAAGAACAGCCCCTGCGCCAGCAGCCCCAGCGCCAGCCCGAAGGCCGCGGGCGCCGCGCCGAACAGCAGGAACAGGGTCGAGCCGAGGATGAAATGCACCTCGCTGACACCCACCGGGAAATGCGGCAGGATCTCGAAGAAGGTGAAGACGGCGGCGGTCGCGGCCGCCGTGTGCAACGCCAGCGACGCTGCCCCCTGTTCGCGGATCGCGCGCCACGCCAGCAGCCCTGCATAGCCCG
>CALLYR010000147.1 GCA_937859005.1 uncultured Paracoccus sp.
TCATCAGCCACCAGTTGTCCACGTTGTCCGGGTCGATCTCGGTCAGCGGCGCCGCCCTGATCCAGGCGCAGGTGGCCTATATCGTCGGAAACTGCCGCGCCCGCGCCCTGATCCTTGCCGATGCGGGGCGCTGGCCGGGCGATGCGGCGGGCCCCGTGGTGTTGCCGGCGGCCGAAATCCTGTCCGCCCCGCCGACCGGACCGGCACCCGAAGCCGCTGCGGACCCCGGCGGGCTGGCGATGATCATCTATACCTCGGGCTCGACCGGGCCGCCCAAGGGTGTCATGCTGAGCCACCACAACATCCGGCTGGGCGCGGAATCGGTGATCGCCTATCTGGGGCTGGATCAGGACGACCGGCTTCTGTCCCTGCTGCCCTACAGCTTTGATGCGGGGCTGAATCAGCTGACGACGATGCTGATGACCGGCGGCACCACGGTGCACCAGCCCGTCGTGATGCCGTCCGAGGTCATCCGCATGGCACACGCCCATGCCGTGACCGGCATTGCCGGGGTGCCGCCGCTGTGGAACCAGATCGTGCGCTATCTGGTGGACAGTCCCTGCGGCCTGCCGGCGCTGCGGCGGGTGACGAACACGGGCGGCAAGATCCCGCCCGACATCCTGGCGGCCATGCCGCAGGTCTTTCCGGGCGCTGACATCTTCCTGATGTATGGGCTGACCGAGGCGTTCCGCTCCACCTATCTGCCGCCGCAGCGGTTCAAGGCCAAGATGGGCTCGATCGGGCAGGCCATTCCCAATGCGCAGGTCTTCGTCATCCGCGAAGGCGAAGGCGTCGCCGGGCCGGGACAGCAGGGCGAACTGGTCCATGCCGGGCCGCTGATCAGCCTGGGTTACTGGGAAAGCCCCGAACTGACCGCGCAGAAGATCCGTCCCTGCCCCGAACTGGCCCATCTTCTGGGCGATGCGCCGGTGGTCTGGTCCGGCGACATCGTGCGCGTGGACGAGGACGGCGATCTGTGGTTCGTCAGCCGCCGCGACGACATGATCAAGACCCAGGGCTTCCGCGTGAGCCCGACCGAGGTCGAGGATGCCGTGTCCGCCAGCGGCATGGCCGGCGACATCGTCGCCTTTGCCGTGGACGACGATGCCCGCGGCCAGGCGATCCATGTCGCGGTGACGCCGCTGGAGGATACGACGGCCGATGGGCTGATGGCCCACTGTCGGCGCATGATGCCCAGTTACATGGTGCCGGACCGGATTCACCTGTGGCCCGGCCCCATGCCCCGCACCGCCAGCGGCAAGCTCGACCGCCCCCTGGTCATCGCCGCCGGACGCCAGGCCGCCGCCTGTCACCTTCCACCAGCCGCCTGAGGTCAGCCGATGCAGATAACTGCCGAGATGCTTGTCGAATTCCTTAAGGATGGCATGAATATCGACCAGCCGGTCGCGCCGGATACCGAACTGTTTTCGACCGGATTGCTCGACTCGGTCGAATTGATCAGCCTGATCGCCTTTGTCGAACAGAATGCCATGATCAACGTCCGGCCCGCCGAGGTAACGCTTGACAATTTCGACACTGTGGCGCGCATCATCGATTATGTTGCCGCCCGGATCTGACTCTGCTGCCTTGGATGTGTTGCTGGATGCCGCCGCGCAACGGTTCGGCACGCCGGCCTATGTCTATGTGGCGGATATCGTGGACAGGCGCATCGACATGCTGCGCAAGGCGCTGGGACATTGGTTCCAGCTGAGCTTTGCCATGAAATGCAACCCCAACCCCGCGTTGCTGCGCTGGCTGGAGCCGCGGATCGAGGGGCTGGACGCGTCATCGTGGGGCGAAGTCGCAGCGGCGCAGGCGGCGGGCTGGAGCCCGGACCGGATCAGCTTTACCGGCCCCGGCAAGCGCGAGACCGAGATCCGCGCCGCCGTCGAGGCGGGCGTGGGCGAGCTTGTGATCGAAAGCCTGCGCGAGGCGCGACACGCCGACCGGATCGCCGCGGAACTGGGCCGCCGCCAGGACATCCTGGTGCGGCTGTCGCCCGCCCGGGTGCCGCGGGGCTTCGGCGACCAGATGGCCGGGCGCCCCAGCCCGTTCGGCATCGATGTCGAGGATGCGCCCGATGTCCTGCGCGCCTTGCGGGATCTGAGGCATCTGCGCATCGCGGGCTTGCACATCTATTCCGGCACCCAGTGCCTGAAGCCCGAGGCGATCTGCGAGAACTGGGCGATCTTCGCCGATGTCTTCGCCGAGATCGCGGAACGCTGCGATCTGCGCCCCGAACGCCTGGTCTTCGGATCCGGGCTGGGGATTCCCTATTTCGCAGGCGACGCCGAAATCGATCTGGCCGAGGTCGCAGGGCTGGCCCGTCCGGTGATCGACAGGCTCAAGCAGAACGAACGTCTGGCCGGCGCCCGGCTGGTGCTGGAATTGGGCCGCTTTGTGGTCGGGCCGGCGGGGTTCTTTGTCACCCGCGTCGTATCCGTCAAGGAATCGCGCGGCAGCCGCATCGCCGTCTGCGACGGCGGCATGAACGACCATCTGGCTGCGGCCGGGGGCTTCGGCATGGTGATGCGGCGCAATTACCGCATGCACCGCGTGGGTGGCGGCGTGCGGGCGGAACGGATCGATCTGGTCGGTCCGCTGTGCACCTCGATCGACCGGCTGGGATCGGGGGTCGAACTGGCCGCCGTGGACGAAGGCGACCTGATCGCCGTGCATATGAGCGGCGCCTATGGCCCGACGGCCAGCCCGCTGCATTTCATTTCCCATCCCATGCCCCGCGAGGTTCTGGTAACCGGAACCGCGATGACGGATGTGACGCCCGGCTGGAATAACTGACGGATGGATGCTTCTCCTCAAGGTATTGCCGACATACTGGACGGCGGCTGGGACGCGGTCATTGTGGGCTCGGGGCAGGCGGGAAGCTTTGCGGGCCTTGA
>CALLYR010000148.1 GCA_937859005.1 uncultured Paracoccus sp.
TCGCGCAGGGTCTGGCGGGCCACGGCGGCAACGCGCACGCCCGCGCCCGCATCCTCGGGGCGCCAGTCCCAGGCGAGATCGTCCACCGCATAGGGCGTCAGCCCGTCCAGCGCCGCCCCCACCGCGGCCTGCGGATCGGCAGGTTCCTCGACCGGCAGCGAGGGGTAAAGAATCTGGTCGTCGGGGATGATCAGCTGGACCGGCGCATCCGCCCCGGCTGCGGCAATGGCGCGCAGGCGTGACATGGCATCCCGGAAATCCGGCGCGCCGAAGGCCGCGGTCCCCCGTTCGCGCCAGCTGCGTACGTCGGCTGCCGCGCCGGGTTCGCGTTCCAGAAGATGGACGGCATCGCTGCTGAAGGACAAAGCGAATTCGGGCGCGGGTCGCGTGGTCATCGGCCGGTGCTTTTCATTGTGGCCGGCTCGTCGTTCGGGCGCGATCCGGTCCGTTGCTGCTCGGGTCCATCACTACCCCAAGATGTCTTTCATGGAAAGCGAAACACCGTATCGTGACGGGGCGCGGGCGTTTCGTGCGCACCCCGCCGCGTGGCGCTGCGTTACCGTTTCCACCGCGCGGAACGAAAACCGCGCGCCTCCAGCCCCTTGCGGGGTCCAAGACAAGGATCTGCCCATGCCCCCTTCCCTGCTTTCGCCCGCACCGCTGCTGCGGAGCCTGTGCGCGACCGCGGCGCTGGCCCTGGCCGCCGCGCCTGCGCTTGCCCATCCCGTCCCCATGGGTGCGGGCGCGCATCAGGCCGCATCCACCCTGACCGTCCAGGGCGAGGGGCAGGCATCGGTCGCCCCCGACACCGCCGCGATCTCGCTGGGGGTGACGACGCAGGCGCCGACCGCGGCGCAGGCCATGGCCGACAACGCCGCCCGCCAGAGCGCCGTGATCGAGGCGCTGAAGGGCCACGGGATCGAGCCGCGCGACATCCAGACCGCGGGGCTGAATCTGTCGCCGATGCAGGATTATTCGCGCGAGGGGCAGCCGCCCGTCATCACCGGCTATCAGGCGCAGAACATGGTCATGATCCGCGTGCGCGACATCGCGCGGCTGGGCGGCGTGCTGGACGGGCTGGTGGCGGCGGGCGCCAACGAGGTGCAGGGGATTTCCTTCTCGCGCGAGGATGCGACCGCGACCGAGGACGAAGCCCGCCGCGATGCCGTGGAAAATGCCCGCCACCGGGCCGGGGTTCTGGCCGAGGCCGCAGGGATGAAGCTTGGACGGATGCTGTCGCTGGCCGACAGCAGGCCCCAGTCCGGTCCCGTGCCGGTGATGATGGCGATGGCGCGCGAAGCCGACGCCAAGTCTACCCCCATCGAGGCGGGCGAACTGAACGTGACCGCGCAGGTCTTCGAGATGCTGCCCTCCGGGGGACCCGATGCGGCGCCTGCCTGTCCGATGATGCCCGGCGGCCCGATGATGCATCACGGTCCGGGGCATCATCCGATGATGCATCACGGGCCGGAAGGCGGACCGATGCATTCCCACACCGGCATGATGCCGGGCGGCATGGGCGCTGGCGGGATGCCGGAAGCCAGCGGGGCGCCTGCGCCCTCGGGCAGCGGTGCGGCACCCGCCCGGACACCGCAAGCGCCGCAGGAATCATCCGCTGCAGAGAGCGGACCGGCCGGGGTGGAGGGTTCGGCCTCTTCCTCCGGCACTTCGCCCTCGGGCACCGGGGACGGTGGCGGCGCGGCGGCACAACCGAACTGAGCTTCCGGCTGAAACCTGCTGATGCACAAGACAAAGGGGCGCGAACTGCGCCCCTTCCGCTTCGGACTGTCCCGCTCAGGCCCGGCCCAGCGCCTGATCCAGATCGGCGATGATGTCGCCGGCATCCTCGATCCCGATCGACAGCCGCACCATGTCGGGACCCGCACCCGCGGCGACCTGCTGCGCCTCGGACAGCTGCCGGTGGGTGGTCGAGGCCGAATGGATCGCCAGCGTCCGCGCGTCGCCCAGGTTCGCCACATGCGCGATCATCTTCAGCCCGTCGATCATCCGCACGCAGGCGTCATAGCCGCCCTTTAGCCGGATCGTGAACAGCGCCCCCGCCCCTTTCGGATAAAGCCGCGCCACCCGCTCGGCATAGGGCGAATCCTTCAGTCCGGCATAACTCACCGCCTCGACCCTGCTGTCGGCCTCCAGCCATTCGGCGACCGCTCGCGCGTTTTCCACATGGCGCTGCATCCGCAGGCCCAGCGTCTCGATCCCCATCAGCGTGTAATGGGCGGCCTGCGGGTTCAGGGTCATGCCCAGATCGCGCAGGCCGATGGCGATGGAATGGAAGGTGAAGGCAGCGGGGCCGAAGGTCTCGTGGAACTTCAGCCCGTGATAGGCGGGTTCGGGCGCCGACAGCGACGGGAACCTGTCGGAGGCCGACCAGTCGAACCTGCCGGAATCGATCACCGCCCCACCCATGACCGTGCCGTTCCCGGTCAGGTATTTCGTCATGCTGTGCACGACCAGCGTCGCGCCCTGTTCGATGGGCCGGCACAGCCACGGCGTCGCCAGCGTGTTGTCCACGATCAGGGGAATGCCCGCCTTGTCGGCGATGGCGGCGATGGCCGGGATGTCGGTGACATAGCCGCCGGGGTTGGAAATCGATTCGCAGAAGATCGCGCGCGTCCTGTCGTCGATGGCGGCGCGGACCGCGTCGGTGTCGTCCAGATCGACGAAGGTGCAGGACCAGCCGAAACGGCGGATGGTCTGGCCGAACTGCGTGACCGTGCCGCCGTAAAGCCGGTTCGAGGCCACGATGTTCAGCCCCGGCCCCATCAGCGGAAACAGCGCCATGATCTGCGCCGCGTGCCCCGAGGAACAGCAGACCGCGCCCGCGCCCCCTTCCAGCGCGGCGACGCGGGCCTGCAAGGCGCCGACGGTCGGGTTGGTCAGGCGGGAATAGATATATCCCACCTCCTGAAGGTTGAAGAGCCGCGCGGCATGGTCGGCATCGCGGAACTGATAGGCGGTGGTCTGATAGATCGGGACCTGCAGGGCGCCGGTGGCCGGATCGGCCGCGGTGCCCGCATGGACAGCGGTTGTGTCGAAGCCCATCGGACGGGCAGGCTGGTCGGTCATGTCGGTGGTCCCCCGTTGCGCGGTTCGCGCCTGTGAAATCGCGCGCACCCTAGGACCGGCGCGCGGGGCTTGGCAACTGCGCGCCCGCCGCCATGCCTTGAACCGGAAGGGCCGAGTCGGCACATGATGGGGGCCAACGAAAGGACCCGCCATGACCCTGCCCCGCCCCCAGCCCTCTGCCGTGTTCGATGCCGAAAGCCTGACCGGCACCGCCGATCTGGGAATGCTGCCGGAATGGGACCTGACGGATCTGTATCCCGCCCCCGACGCACCCGAACTGGCCGCGGACATGAAGCGGCTGGAACGCGACTGCGCCGCCTTCGCCGCCGATTACCAGGGGCGGCTGGCAGATCTGACCCCGGCCGAGATGCTGGAATGCGTCGAACGCTATCAGCAGATCGACATCCTCGCCGGGCGGATCATGTCCTATGTGGGCTTGCGCTATTATCAGAACACCACCGACGCGGCCCGCGCCAAGGCGATGGGCGACGCGCAGGCGCGCGTGACGGACGCAACGACGCCGCTGGTGTTCTTCAGCCTGGAATTCAACCGCATCCCCGATGATGTCTATGAGCAGATGTTCAGCGCGCCCTGTGGCCCGTCGCGCTACAAGCCCGTGTTCGACCGGATGCGGGCGATGCGGCCTTATCAGCTGTCGGACGAACTGGAACGCTTCCTGCACGACAACTCGGTTGTCGGCGCCGCCGCCTGGAACCGGCTGTTCGATGAAACCACCGCCGCCCTGACCTTCGACGTGAACGGCGAGGCGCTGGGACTGGAGGCCACGCTGAATCTGCTGACCGACCACGACCGCGCCCGGCGCGAGGCGGGGACAAGGGCGCTGGCGGCGGTCTTTGGCGAACAGGTCAAGCTGTTTTCCCGCATCCACAACACGCTGGCCAAGGAAAAGGCGGTCGAGGACAAGTGGCGCAAGATGCCCACGCCCCAGACCGCGCGGCATCTGTCGAACCATGTCGAACCCGAGGTCGTCCAAGCCCTGCGCAATGCCGTCGTCGCCGCCTATCCGCGGCTGTCGCACCGTTATTACCGGCTGAAGGCGCGCTGGCTCGGCCTCGACAAGCTGCAGGTCTGGGACCGCAACGCGCCGCTGCCGCAGGAAAGCCCCCGGCTGGTCGGCTGGGACGAGGCGCGGGCGACGGTGCTGGATGCCTATGCGGGTTTCGACCTGGAACTGGCGAAGCTGGCCGAGCCGTTCTTTGATCGCGGCTGGATCGATGCGGGCGTGAAGCCCGGCAAGGCGCCCGGCGCCTTCGCGCATCCGACCGTGACGACCGCGCACCCCTACGTCCTGCTGAACTATCTCGGCAAGCCGCGCGACGTGATGACGCTGGCCCATGAACTGGGCCACGGCGTCCACCAGCGGCTGGCGGCGGGACAAGGGGAACTGCTGGCCTCGACGCCGCTGACGCTGGCGGAAACGGCCTCGGTTTTCGGCGAGATGCTGACCTTCCGCGCGCTGCTGGCCAGGACCACCGACCCCGCCCAGCGCAAGGCCCTGCTGGCGGGCAAGGTCGAGGACATGATCAACACCGTCGTCCGCCAGATCGCCTTCTACGACTTCGAATGCCGCCTGCACGCGGCGCGGGCCGAGGGCGAGTTGACCCCTGACGACATCAACGCAATCTGGATGGGCGTGCAGCATGAGTCGCTGGGCGACGCGTTCGAGTTCATGCAGGGCTACGAGACGTTCTGGACCTATGTCCCGCATTTCGTGCATTCGCCCTTCTATGTCTATGCCTATGCCTTCGGGGACGGGCTGGTGAACGCGCTTTACGCCGCCTACGAGGCCGCTCCGCACGGCTTTCAGGAAAAGTACTTCGACATGCTGCGGGCGGGCGGGTCCAGGCATCATTCGGACCTGCTGGCCCCCTTTGGCCTGAACGCCGCCGACCCGGCCTTCTGGGACAAGGGCCTGTCGATGATCGAGGGCTTCATCGACGAGCTTGAGGCGATGGAGGCATGAGCCGGCGGCCCCGCGCATGAGGCTGCTGCGCCGCATCCTTCTGTGGCTGGTCGCGCTGGCAGTTCTGGCTGCCGTCGCGGTCGCGGTCTTTGGTCCCGGACTCATTGCGGGGCGTCTGAACCCGGTCACGGCGGTTCAGCCGTGGCCGGTATCCGAGGCCGCGCGCGCCCTGCACAAACGGCTGGTCATCGCCGACCTGCACGCGGATGCGCTGCTGTGGGACCGCGACCTGTCCACGCGCCGAGGCGAGGGCCATGTGGACCTGCCGCGGCTGGAGGAGGGCAATGTCGCGGTGCAGGTCTTCACCACGGTGACGAAAAGCCCCCGCGGGCAGAACTATGCGGCAAACGAAACCGAGGCCCCCGACAACATCACGCCGCTGGTGATCGGCCAGCTTCGCCCGGTGCAAAGCTGGTTCAGCCTGAAGGAACGCGCACTCGATCAGGCCGCGCGGTTGCGGCGGCTGGCCGAGGCGCATCCCGACCAGTTGCGGCAGATCCTGTCGCGCGACGACCTTGAGGCGCTGCTGGCCGGCCGGGCGAAGGGCGCGCGCGTGATCGGTGCGGTGCTGGGGATGGAAGGCGCGCATCCGCTGGAGGGGCAGCTTTCCAACCTGCAGATCATGGAAAGCGCGGGATTCAGCGTGATCGGCCTGACGCATTTCTTCGACAACGAACTGGGCGGCTCGCTGCACGGGACCACCGGCGCGGGGCTGACCGATTTCGGGCGCGCCGTGGTGGCAGAACTGGTCCGGCGGCATATGGTGATCGACCTCGCCCACGCCTCGCCGCAGATGGTCCGCGACGTGCTGGCGATCCCCGGCACGCGCCCGATGCTGAGCCATACCGGCATCCGCGCCGCCTGCGACACGCCCCGCAACCTGCCCGACGACCTGCTCCGGGACATCGCCGCCAAGGGCGGCATCATCGGCATCGGCTTCTGGGAGGATGTCACCTGCGACGATTCCCCGCGCGGCATCGCCCGTTCCATCAAGGCCGCGATTGCGCTTGTGGGCGAGGATCACGTCGCGCTGGGGTCGGATTGGGACGGATCTGTCGGCGTGCCCTTCGATGCGGCGGGCCTGCCCGCGCTGACGCAGGCGCTGATGGACGAGGGGCTGGCCGAGGCGCAGATTGCCAAGGTCATGGGGGGCAACGTGGTGCGCTATCTCGGGCAGGTGCTGCCCCAGCAATGAGATCAGGTTTTTCTGATGGCATCCAGTCGGTGCCACGCCTCTTTGAAGTCCGCCCGCTCATACGCTTCTGGTTGCAACCAGAAGCTGCTTTTTCCATCCTTGCGGCCATGATGGGCAAGCGCACGGACCTCGGCGGGGGTCATGATCCAGCATGAAGGGTCTGTCAGCGCCCGGTTCACGATGATCCACAGATCGCCCATCAGTCCATCGATGGAACTGCCAAGCGGCACGGGATCGCGTTTCGACAGGGCCTTTATCTGCAACGCGATCATGCAAGTCGCGCCCCGATCATAAGCGATGACGTCCACGCCGCGCGCATTCCGGGCTGTCGGCATGGCGTTCCAGCCACGGCGCGACAATTGATAGCAGACGAAATACATTCCCGCATTGCCGACGATCTGCGTGGGAAACCTGGCTGCCTCCGGTTCAGCGGCGGACAATGTTCACATGCCCCATCTTGCGGCCCGCCTTCACCTCGGCCTTGCCGTACAGATGAATCTGCGTGTCCGGCTGCGCGAGCAATCCCGGCAGGCGGTCCATGTCGTCGCCGATCAGATTTTCCATCATCACGTCCGCATAGCGCCGCCCGTCGCCCAGCGGCAGGCCCGCGACCGCGCGGATGTGCTGCTCGAACTGGTCCACGGCACAACCGGCTTGCGTCCAGTGGCCCGAGTTGTGGACGCGCGGCGCGATCTCGTTCACGATCAGCCCTTGGGGCGTCACGAACAGCTCGACCCCCATGACGCCCACATAGTCCAGCGCCGTGACGATGCGCCCGGCCAGCAGCACCGCATCCGTGACCAGCCGCGCGGGCTGGCCGCAGGGGATGGTGGTGGTGCGCAGGATGCCGTCCCGATGGACGTTCAGGCCGGGGTCATAGGCGGCCACCGCCCCATTCTGCCCCCGCGCCACGATCACGCTGATCTCGGCGCTGAAATCGACGAAGCCCTCCAGCACCGAAGGTGCGTTCACCTGCGCCCATGCCGCGTCAAGGTCGTCGCCTGCGGTGATCCGCACCTGCCCCTTGCCGTCATAGCCGAAGCGCCGCGTCTTCAGGATCGCGCGGTCCTGCCCCTGCATGGCCGCCGCCAGATCGGCAGCCGAATCGACGCGGGCATAGGGGGCGGTGGCCAGGCCCAAGCCGGTCAGGAAGTCCTTTTCCTCCAGCCGGTCCTGGCTGACGGCCAGCGCGCGGCGGTTCGGGCGGATGGGGACGATGCTCTCGATCAGGTCCAGCGCGGATGCGGGGACGTTCTCGAACTCATAGGTCACGACATCGACGCCCGCCGCAAAGGCGCGGATCGCCGCCTCGTCCTCGTAAGGGGCGGTCGTCACCGCATGGGCCACGTCGCCCGCGGGCGCAGGCCCCGGTTCATAAATGTGGCAGCGGTATCCCAGCCGGCTGGCCGCGACCGACAGCATCCGGCCCAGTTGCCCGCCGCCAAGGATGCCGATGGTGGCGCCGGGTTGCAGGGGATCAGTCATCGCTGGGCTCCTCGGGGATGGATGCGGACAGCGCCGCCCGCCAGTCGTCCAGCCGCTGCGCGAGCGCGGGATCGTTCAGCGCAAGGACGCCCGCCGCCATCAGCCCGGCATTGGCCGCCCCCGCTGCACCGATCGCCATGGTGGCCACGGGAAAGCCCCTGGGCATCTGCACGATGGAATAAAGCGAATCGACGCCCCCCAGGGCGCGGGTCTGGACCGGCACGCCGATCACGGGGATGCGGGTCTTGGACGCCATCATGCCCGGCAGATGCGCGGCCCCGCCCGCGCCCGCGATGATGACCTGCAGGCCGCGGCCCACGGCCTCGCCCCCATAGCTCCACAGCCGGTCCGGGGTGCGGTGGGCGCTGACGATCCGCGTCTCGTAACCCACGCCCAGTTCGTCGAGGATCTGCGCCGCCTCGCGCATCGTCGCCCAGTCGGACTGGCTGCCCATGATGATGCCGACCGGAACCGTCATTCCCTGCCCCCTTCTGCGGAAAGCCGGCATCATAGCCAGCGGCGGGACGCGCGCAATCACGCGATGATGTCGGGAGTCAGCTCATCCTCAAGCCGGGCGATCTGGTCCTTCAGCGCCAGCTTCTGCTTTTTCATCCGGCCCAGCGTCATCGAACAGACCACGCCGTCCGCGGCCATGCGGTGGATGGCCTCGTCCAGTTCGCGGTGTTCCCGCTTCAGCCCGGCCAGGCGGGCGCGGGCGATTTCTTCGTGCGACATCTCGTGGCGGGCGTTCATGGCTGGCGTCGTGCTCTGGCTTTCTGCGGCGGGATACAGCCCGCGCTTACAAGGCGATACCACAAACTTGCCGCACTTGCAGCAAGGCTGTTGCATCCACATATCCTGTCATGTCCGGGCTGCCGCATCAGGGGTTCAGACATGCTGTCGCTTTGCGAAGGACGAGAACGATGACCAAGATCAGCCTGGGAACCCACCCCTTCCTGCTGGGCTTCGACCAGCTTGAACGGCTGGCCGAACGTGCGGCCAGGGGGACCGAAGGCTATCCTCCCTATAACATCGAGCAGCACGATCCCGACGGGTTCCGAATCACGCTGGCCGTGGCGGGGTTCTGCCCTGACGATCTGTCCGTCACCATCGAGGACCGCCAACTGGTAATCCGCGGCCGGCAGGCCGAGAGCACGCAGGACCGCGTTTTTCTGCACCGCGGCATCGCCGCGCGCGCCTTCCAGCGCAGTTTCGTGCTGGCCGAAGGGATCAAAGTCGAGGCTGCGGGGTTGGAAAATGGACTGCTTCACATCGATCTGCGCCGCCAGGCGCCGCAAAGCATCGTCCAGACCATACCGATCAGCCGAAAATGAAGGGGATCGCCATGAACATGAAACATGAATTTCCGGACATTGTGGACGGCAACACCGTCTATATCCGCCAGGTCAGCATGGACGCCCTGCCCGCCGAGGTGCGCGCGCAGGCGCCGGGGCTTGAATCGCTCTATGCCGTTCACGGAATCGACGGGGAACGGCTGGCGCTGGTCCGCGACCGGCAGATGGCCTTTCTGCTGGCCCGCCAGAACGAACTGAATCCGGTCAGCGTCCACTGACCGGCCCTGCCGGGAAAGC
This sequence comes from uncultured Paracoccus sp., assembly GCA_937859005.1. Lineage (GTDB taxonomy): Bacteria > Pseudomonadota > Alphaproteobacteria > Rhodobacterales > Rhodobacteraceae > Paracoccus. The sequence continues at coordinate 9,344 of CALLYR010000148.1, forward strand.
GGCGGCCGCCTGCTGCTGCGTTTCCAGATAGGGCAGGACAAAGCGCCGCTGCATCAGGCGCGCAACCGCGATACGGTCGCGGTATTTCCGCCGTCCCGTCAGCAGCCCCATCGCCACGCGGCGATTGCGGTTCAGCATGGACAGGCGGCTGTGCCATGCGATGGGCGGCAGCTGGGGCATGAACGGGGCGATCCGGTCCGCGTGAAAGCGCCAGATTTCCCGCATCCGCACGGATGCGCGCCACGGCTTCTGGTTCACGACATAATGCGCAACCGCGATCCGGACCGGCAGGCTGGCCGGCGTATAGGCCGCCGGGTCGGTGAAGACGTTGAAGGCCGGGTCCAGCAACCGGATGCGGTTGCGGCAGGCGATGTTGACTGCCGACTGGTCCTCGTTCCGCAAGGGACGGACAGGATCGGACAGCAAGGACAGGCAGGCGGCCGCGGTATTCTCCTTTCGCCACTGGGGCAGGTTCATCACCAGCAGCCCGGCGTTGACGTATTCGCCCCGCGCAAGCCCCGTCGATTCCAGTTCGCGTATGTCCGGGCTGGGGTCTGGCACGGCGGCGACCAGATGATCGCCCAAAGGCATCTCGGCAAGCGACTGCAACGAAGCCGTCACTGCCATGTCGCAGTCCATGTAAAGGACGCGCGCCTCGTCCGGCATCAGTGCCGGGATCAGCAGCCGCAGAAAGGTGCTGCGGGTCAGATGGGCGCGCTGGACGGGGATCGCGGCAAAGCTGTCCGTGCCGATCTCGATACGCGCAACCTGCACGCCCAGCGCCGGTCCCAGCGCGTCGATGCGGGCGCGATTTTCCGGCGATATGCCCATGTCCAGCACCGTGAAGCGGGCCTTCGGGTTGTGCCAGGCGGCCGAGGCGATCAACACCAGAACGCCGGGCGCGTAATTGTCGTCCGCGCCGGTAACGATGTGCAGGGTCACGGCGCCCCGCCTTCCCAAGCCGCCCGCAGCCAGCCGATGTCGCCGATGCGGCGATACCAGCGCCCGCCCTCTCCGCTCAGGACTTCGGTCATCTTTGGGTTACCTGCGAACAGCACGATCCGCGCGCCCGGCGGCGGGGCGGGGTTGCGCACCCAACTGCGCAGGCCACGGCCCACGCAGTCGTTCTTGAAGCTGACGCACCAGCCGCGGGGCCAGTAGTTCAGCTGGCCCTGCCGGTCGAGGATGTCGCTCAGCATCTGCTGTTCGTGTTCGTAACGCGCCTGCGCCCCGGCGGGATCGGCCAGATAGGTCTCCAGCACCTCGGGATGCGCCCCGACGCGGAACCGGAACATCGAGGAATTGCCGACCATGTGCAGGAAGCGGTCGCGGGCGGGATTGATCCGCCGCAGCGGCTTGGGCCGGAACAGGTCGTCGTCGCGGATGATGCAGAACTCGCCCGGATGGTCGAAGAACGGCCCCAGTCCGTCCAGCACCACCAGATCCAGATCCAGAAACAGCGCCGTCCCCGTCAGCCCCTGAAGATCGCGGGCGAACAGCGCGAGCTTGCGCCAGCGCGTGTCCCCCGATCCCGGCGGCAGCCGCAGTTCGGGCAAGGGCCGCGCCTCGATTTCCGCGTCCAGTTCCGTGGCATCGTCGGTGAAGCAGATGAACCGGTGCGGCCGCGTCAGATGCCGCCGCACCCCGCGCGCCAGATTGTTCACGTCCCGCGCGCCGTAAAGCGTGCCCCACTTCATGCACAGCACAAGAACTGGATCGGTCATGGCGGGTCCCGACGGAAAAACGCCCACCGGTCAGACCGGAGGGCGCAAGCGAAGTCAAGGACGGCGGGATCAGGACAGGCCGATCAGGCCCATCGCCTCCAGCTTCAGCAGCACCTGATGGGCGGCGTTGTCCACGTCGCGGCCTTCGGTATCGACGCGCAGCTCGGGCTTTTCGGGCGCCTCATAGGGGTCCGAGATGCCGGTGAACTCCTTGATCTTGCCTTCGCGGGCCAGCTTGTAGAGGCCCTTGCGGTCGCGGCGCTCGCATTCCTCAAGGCTGGTCGCGACGTGGATTTCCACGAAGGCGCCGTTGGCCTCGACCATCTCGCGCACGGCGCGGCGGGTCGCGGTATAGGGCGCGATCGGCGCGCAGATCGCGATGCCGCCGTTCTTGGTGATTTCCGACGCGACATAGCCGATGCGCTTGATGTTGATGTCGCGGTGTTCCTTGCTGAACCCCAGTTCCGACGACAGATGCTTGCGCACCACATCCCCGTCGAGCAGCGTCACCGGACGCCCGCCCATCTCCATCAGCTTGACCATCAGCGCATTGCCGATGGTGGACTTGCCCGACCCGGACAGGCCGGTGAAGAAGACCGTGAAGCCCTGCCTGTGGCGCGGGGGCGAGGTGCGGCGCAACTGCTCCACCACCTCGGGAAAGCTGAACCATTCCGGGATCTCCAGCCCCTCGCGCAGGCGGCGGCGCAGTTCGGTGCCGGAAATGTTCAGCACGGTCGCGCCCGGCTCGACCTCGTCGGCGGGTTCGTATTGCGCGCGTTCCTGGACATAGACCATCTGTTTGAAATCGACCATCTCGATGCCGATTTCGTCCTGGTGCTTGCGAAACAGTTCCTGCGCGTCATAGGGACCATAGAAATCAACGCCCTGGCTGTTCTTGCCCGGCCCGGCATGGTCGCGGCCCACGATCATGTGGGTCAGGCCGTGGTTGCGGCGGATGATGCCGTGCCATACCGCCTCGCGCGGGCCGGCCATCCGCATCGCCAGATTCAGCAGCGACAGATGCGTGGTCGCCGCCGGATATTTGTCCAGCACCGCCTCGTAACAGCGGACGCGGGTGAAATGGTCCACGTCGCCGGGCTTGGTCATGCCGACGACCGGATGGATCAGCAGGTTCGCCTGCGCCTCGCGCGCGGCGCGGAAGGTCAGTTCCTGATGCGCCCGGTGCAGCGGGTTGCGGGTCTGGAACGCCACGATGCGGCGCCAGCCCAGCTTGCGGAAATAGGCGCGCAGCTCGTTCGGCGTGTCGCGGCGGCCGCGGAAATCGTAATGCGTCGGCGGCTGGATGCCGGTGATCGGCCCGCCCAGATAGACCGGCCCCGCAACATTGTGCAGATAGTTGATCGACGGATGCGCCACATCGTCCGCGCCCGCGCCGAAGACCTTTTCGGCCTCGCGCTTCTTGTTGGGCACCCATTTGTCGGTGACCGACAGGATCGCCAGGATCACCCCTTCCTGATCGCGCAGGGCGATGTCAGTGCCCGGCTCGATGCTGTCGGCAAAGGCTTCGCCCACATCCAGCGTGATCGGCATCGGCCAGAACGCGCCCGAGGTCAGGTGCATGTCCTCGACCACGCTGTCGTAATCGGCCTCGGTCAGGAAACCCTTCAGCGGGTAAAAGCCGCCGTTCATCAGCAGTTCCAGATCGCAGATCTGGCGCGGGGTCAGATCCCAGGAGGGCATGTTGCCCGCATCGACCTTCAGCTTCTGCGCCGAATCGGCGTTGACGTAAAGTTCGGGAATTGGCGCAAGGTTTGGCTGCTGAATCATCTGCCCACTCGAATGTTCTGACGTTGCCATGTGCCGGGGCGCTGGCCGGGGCACGGCTGTGCGCCCCTTAGCCGCCATGCCGAACCTCTGCAATCTGACGCTGCGCGAAAAATTCGCTGCGTTGCAGCAAAGTCAGCCTTCGGCCAGCCCCTGCGCCGCCAGCCAGTGCTCGGCATCCAGCGCCGCCATGCAGCCCATTCCAGCGCTGGTGACTGCCTGGCGATAGGTGTCGTCGGTCAGGTCGCCCGCGGCAAAGACGCCGGGAACCGAGGTGCGGGTGCTGCCCGGTTCCACCCGGACATAGCCGCCCTCGCGCAGGTCAAGCTGTCCCTTGACCAGTTCGGATGCGGGCGAATGGCCGATGGCGATGAACACCCCGTCGGCCGGGATCGGCCGGAGGCTGCCGTCGATGGTGGACCGCAGCACCGCCCCGGTCACGCCCAGCGGGTTTTCGTCGCCGGTGATCTCGGCCAGTTCGTGATTCCACAGCATCTCGATCTTGGGGTGGCGGAACAGGCGGTCCTGAAGGATGCGTTCGGCGCGCAGGCTGCCCCTGCGATGGACCAGCGTGACCTTGCTGGCGAAATTGGTCAGGAACAGCGCCTCCTCGACCGCGGTGTTGCCGCCGCCGATGACCAGAACCTCTTTCCCGCGATAAAAGAACCCGTCGCAGGTGGCGCAGGCGGAAACGCCAAAGCCCTGGAACCGCGCCTCGCTGGGCAGGCCCAGCCAGCGCGCCTGCGCCCCGGTCGCCAGGATCACCGCATCCGCCGTCATCCGCGCGCCGCTGTCGCATTCGACGGCAAAGGGACGCTGCGACAAATCAAGCCGCGTCACCGTGTCGGTCACGACCTCGGCCCCCATGGCGCGGGCATGCGCCTCCATCCGCACCATCAGGTCGGGGCCCTGGACCTCGGTGTCGCCGGGCCAGTTCTCGACCTCGGTGGTGATGGTCAGCTGGCCGCCGGGCTGCATCCCCTGGATCAGCCGCGGCTTCAGCATCGCGCGCGCGGCATAGACCGCCGCCGTGTATCCGGCGGGGCCGGAGCCGATGATGAGCAGGCGCAGATGGTCGCGGGCGGGGGCAGCTTCGGCAGTCATGTCGGGGCCTTTCTGTGGGTTGCGCCAGACCTAATCCCCGGCGACCCCGGCTGCAATCCGGGCGCGGTCCGCGAAAGAATGTTGCGCATCCCCCCTGCGCCATGTAGGAAATCGGCGGTTTTTCGGGATGCGAGGGTAACATGACTGCCAACAGGCTGGACGACATCGACCGCCGCATCCTGGCCGAGCTGCAGGCCGACGGCCGCATGACCAATGTGGAACTGGCCCGCCGCGTCGGGATTTCCGCGCCGCCCTGCCTGCGCCGCGTCCGCACGCTGGAGGAAGCGGGCTTCATCCGCGGCTATCACGCCGACATCAACCCGCGCGAACTGGGGTTCGAGGTGCAGGTCTTTGCCATGGTGCGCCTGCACAGCCAGTCCGAACGCGACCTGACCGCGTTCGAAAACCGCGCCCGCGAGTGGGCGCTGGTCCGCGAATGCCACATGCTGAACGGGGAAATCGACTTCATCCTGAAATGCGTGGCGCCCGACCTGTCCACCTTCCAGCGCTTCCTGACCGACCAGCTGACCGCCGCCGACAACGTCGCCAGCGTCAAGACCAGCCTGGTGATCCGCTGCGCCAAGGACGAGCCGGGCGTGCCCTTCGAGGTGGTGGAACAGCGCCAGCGCGCCTGAAGGTCACAGGGCGATGGCCGAGATCAGCCGGCCGTAATCCGCCTCGGCCAGATGGATACTGCGGCGATAGGAGAAGAATCGCCCGGGGTCGGAATAGGTGCAATGGCCGCACCATTCCGCATCGACATCCAGCGCGCGCAGCCGGGACAGACCGAATCCGGGCAGGTCGAACAGCGGCCGTCCCTGCGGCCCGCCGGCGAAGAAACGCACATAAGCCGGGTCCTCGATCAGGAAGGCGTCCATGAAATCCTCGCCGACCTCATAGGCGCGCTGGCTGATCGTGGGGCCGATCACGGCGCGGATGTCGTGGGCGCCAAGGCGGCGCATCGCCTCGACCGTGGCCTCCAGCACACCGTCCAGCGCGCCTTTCCAGCCCGCATGAACCGCCCCGATCACGCCAGCCTTCCGGTCGGCCAGCAGGACCGGCTGGCAATCGGCGGTCAGCACGGCAAGGGCAATACCGGGCTGGCTCGTCACCAGCGCATCGGCGCGGCGGGTGGCGATCTCGGCCAGGTCGTCGCCCGCCTTCAGCGTCACGACATCGGGGGAGTGGACCTGATGGACGGTCGCCAGCCGGTCGGCGGGCACGCCCATCGCATCCGCCACGCGGGCGCGGTTGACGGTGACGATTGCCTGCTGGTCGGACGATCCCCGGCCGCAGTTCAGCCCGGTAAACAACCCCGACGAGGCCCCGCCCTTGCGGGTGAAGAAGCCGTGGCGGACGCCGGTCAGCAAGGGATGGGTCAGGATTTCCAGCGTCGTCTGCATCGGCCTATCCGGTGGTCGGGGCAAGGGACAGGGGCGCAAAGCCCGGCGGCGGGGTGGCGGTGCGCGGCCAGACGGCCATCGCCTTGAACAGGTGGCCCATCTGCGCGGGGTGGGTCAAGCGATGAAGCGCAGCCGGGGCGCCGGAGTCGCCGCTGTCCGCCAGCCGCGCCGCCCGCCCTGCGATGCCAAGGGACAGAAGCCACTCGCCCTGCGGCACCGGCGCGGATACTGCCGCCCCTGCCGACACCGCCGCGGCGGCCAGGGGGGCGAAATCGACATGCGCGGTCAGATCGGCCTCACCCGGATGCTCCAGCGGGCCTTCCGGCACATGCGCCCGCAGCGCCTGGAAACTGTCGCCGCGCCCGTTCCAGGTGCCATAGTCGATCACGAAGGCGGCACCGCCGTGACGGGCGATCCGGTCCGCCACGGCGGTCATGACGGGCAGCGCCTCGGTGCAGGTTTCCCAGATTTCTCCCTCGGACGCCTGCCGCGCCATCGCCACCGGCGGGGCCAGCGCCAGCGTCAGCGCGCCTGCGTCGTCCAGCGTCACCATCCGCTCTGCCCAGCCGTCCGTGACCCGCTGGAACTGCCGGATCGGCAGCGCATCGAAGAACTCGTTCGCCAGCAGGAACAATGGCCTGTCGGGAAGATCCGATGCGGAATCGAGATGTTCGTCCGCCCCCAGCCGGTCGCGCTGGATCTGCCGCAGATGGGGCGAGGCCTCGACCAGCGCGATCCGCGCGCCCGCGGCAAAACCCGGCACGCCGCGTGTCGCGCGCAGCACGTCGGCCATCAGCGTCCCCCGCCCCGGCCCCAGTTCGGCCAGCGTGAAGGGCGCGGGCGACCCCTGATCCAGCCACGCCTGCGCCAGCGCCAGCCCGACCATTTCCCCGAACATCTGGCTGATTTCCGGCGCGGTGATGAAATCGCCCCCCGCGCCGAACGGATCGCGCGTCGCGTAATAGCCGTGATCCGGGTGCAGCAGGCACAGCCGCATATAATCGTCCAGCCGCATCGGCCCCTGCGCCGCGATGCGGCCTGCGATGATGCGGGCAAGCGGCGTCATCGCCCCCGCCGCGCCCACAGCACGAACCCAAGGCCCACGAGGATCATCGGCAGCGACAGCAACTGACCCATCGTCAGCCCCCAGACCGGGCCACCCAGCACATGCCCCCACGGATTGTCCGGGGTGACGAACTGCGCGTCGGCCTGACGGAAGAACTCGACCACGAAGCGCGCAAGTCCGTATCCCGCCAGGAATACCCCCAGCGCCAGCCCCGGACGGCGCAGGCCCCCGCGGCGGACCAGCCACAGCAGGGCAAGGCCCAGCAGGATGCCCTCCATCCCCGCCTCGTAAAGCTGGCTGGGGTGGCGGGCGCAGGGACCGGCAACGCCGGGACAGTCCTGCGCGGCCTCGCCCGGAAAGATCACGCCCCAGGGCAGCGTCGTGGGACGGCCCCACAATTCGGCGTTGATGAAATTGGCGATTCGGCCCAGGAACAGCCCGACCGGCGTCGCCACCGCCAGCGCATCGGCCAGCCGCAGGGCCGCGATGCCATTGCGGCGGGCAAACAGCCAGGCGGCGATGACGACCCCCAGGAAGCCGCCGTGGAAGGACATGCCGCCCTGCCACAGGATCGGGATCTGGCCGGGATTGGCCAGGTAATAAGCCGGTTCATAGAACAGCACGAACCCCAGCCGCCCACCAAGGACGACGCCCGCGACGATCCAGGTCAGCAGTTCCTCGACCTGTTCGGGGGCCATCGGCGCGTTGCCGCCCCACAGACGCGGGCGCCGCATCAGCATCACGATGATGCGCCAGCCGACGACCAGCCCGACCAGATAGGCCATCGCATACCAGCGCAGGGCGAATTCGCGCCCGAACAGCGTGATGGCGAAGATGTCGGGCGACAGGTCGGGAAAGGGGATCATCGGCACCTCTGGGATCGGGGGGTGCTTGGCCGGGCGGGGGAACCGTGTCAACCGGGGCGCATTGAAGCCATGGCCCGACGGGGTCATATATGAACCAACGCTTGTTGAAGGATCATCCCATGACCGGCCAGAACCGCATCTTCGACGACCTGTCGCGCCTGATGACCAATGCGATGGGCGTGGCCCAGGGCGCCAAGGACGAGGCCGAAACCGCGCTCAAGGGCTGGGTGGACCGCTGGCTGGCCGAGCGCGACTTCGTCACCCGCGAGGAATTCGAGGCCGTCCGTGAAATGACCATCAAGGCCCGGACCGAAAACGCCGAACTGCGCGCGATGATCCAGGCGATGGGCGGCCAGCCGCAGACGGGCAATGCGCCCGCGCCGGTTGCCCCCGTGTCCGAGGTCGAGGCGCCCGCCTCTGCGATGACAGCCGGCGATTCGGCCTCTGCCGCTGCCTCCACGGGGCAGGCCGCGCCGGGCCATGCCCCGCATGTGTCCGAGGTCGAGGCACCTCCTTCCGCGATGAAGGCGACCGATGCGGCCGCGGCGCGTCCGGCTGGCACAGCCGTATCGGAGGTCGAGGCACCGCCCTCGGCAATGACGGCTGGCAACGCATCCTCGAGTGAAACCCTGACAGAAGAGGTTGCGCCGGTGTCAGAGGTCGAAGCCCCGCCTTCGGCAATGGTTGCCGATGAATCGGCCTTGGCCGACAGGAATCGGGGTCAGGCCGGGGCGGATTCTGCAAGGAAAGACGGGCGTTGAACGGGTGCGGGCGGTCTTGGTTCCGGCTTGCGAGGCGGGGGCTCCACTCACCCGCCTTGTCGCGTCGAGGGGGGCGCCTGCCCGCGTCCTGAAATCGGCAGGGCGAACAGCAAAGGCGCGTTGCCCGGTCTGAGATCACGAGGATCGGCGCTGAGTCTGCCTCGCCCTTGCACAGCCCTCCTGCGCCGTGCGCGGCAAGACGGATTATCCCAAGACGCATGTCGCCCGCCGGTCACCCGCTGCGACGCGCCTCTCAAGGCAGGCCGCACAGAGGTATCTTTCTTGATGCGCGCAGCCCCGAACAGGCAAATAGCCTGCCGGGCCGTCAGGGTGCAACGTTTTGACGCAGGACGCCGGCGCGGTCATAGAGCAGGATTTCACCCCCCTCTCCCACAACGACAGTCCAGTCGCGGGCAAAGGTGACGGCGGCGGGACGCGTTCCCGCGGGCAGGGCGATCTGTGGCGGCAGCTGCGGCAGCGGTTGCTGTGGCGGGTTT
>CALLYR010000149.1 GCA_937859005.1 uncultured Paracoccus sp.
GAACTCTCGACCTCTCCCTTACCAAGGGAGTGCTCTACCACTGAGCTACCGCAGCGTCCATGGCCCTGTCAGGCCGTGCGGGGCGATTTAGACGGAAGCGGCCGGCGGCGCAAGGGGGGTGCTGCGCGAAAAGGCGCGTCGTGGCGACGAGGGAGCTCCGGCGTTCTGGACGCAGACCATCGCCCCGTTTAACAGGACCGCCATGACACGCGATCGCAGCCCCCTTCCCCCGCCCGATGGCGCCGACAGCCGCAAGGACCGGCTGGGTGCCGCGCTGCGCGCCAATCTGGCGCGGCGCAAGGCGCAGGCGCGTGGTCGGGCGGCGGCGCAGGATGACCAGAACAGGCCCGCGGACGATGCAGCCGCGGCGGACGAAAGCGAGGACTGATGGACATGATCCTGGTGCGCGGCAACGGCCCGCTGCATGGCGAGATTCCGATCGCGGGAGCCAAGAACGCCTGCCTCACGCTGATGCCCGCGACGCTGCTGACGGACGAGCCGCTGACGCTGACCAATGCGCCGCGGCTGTCGGACATCCGCACCATGACCGCGCTGCTGCAATCGCTGGGGGCGGAAACCGCCGCGTTGCAGGACGGGCAGGTGCTGGCGATGTCCAGCCATGCGCTGACCAGCCACCGGGCCGACTATGACATCGTGCGCAAGATGCGCGCGTCGATCCTCGTGCTCGGGCCGATGCTGGCGCGCGACGGGCGGGCCGAGGTCTCGCTGCCCGGCGGCTGCGCCATCGGGGCGCGGCCCGTGGACCTGCATCTGATGGCGCTGGAACGCATGGGGGCGGAACTGGACCTGCGCGATGGCTATGTCCATGCCAGGGCGCCCTCGGGCGGGCTCAAGGGGGCGGTGATCGACTTTCCCCTGGTTTCGGTCGGCGCCACGGAAAACGCGCTGATGGCGGCCACGCTGGCGCGCGGCACCACCGTCCTGAACAACGCCGCGCGCGAGCCGGAAATCGTCGATCTGGCCCGTTGCCTGCGCCGCATGGGCGCGCAGATCGAGGGCGAGGGCACGTCCACCATCACCGTGCAGGGCGTGGACCGGCTGGGCGGCGCGACCCATCCCGTCGTGACCGACCGGATCGAGCTTGGCACCTATATGCTCGCGCCCGCGATCTGCGGGGGCGAGGTGACCTGCCTTGGCGGGCGGATCGACCTGCTGGCATCCTTCTGCGAAAAGCTGGACGAGGCGGGGATTTCCGTTACCGAATCCGACCGCGGCCTGACCGTATCCCGCAAGAACGGCAGGGTCCGCGCCGTCGATGTGCGGACCGAGCCATTCCCCGGCTTTCCCACCGACCTGCAGGCGCAGATGATGGCGCTGATGTGCACGGCCGACGGCGTCAGCGTGCTGGAGGAATCGATCTTCGAGAACCGCTTCATGCACGCCCCCGAACTGACCCGCATGGGCGCGCGCATCGCGGTCCACGGGGGCCAGGCGCGCGTGACCGGGGTGGACGGGCTGAAGGGCGCGCCCGTGATGGCGACCGACCTGCGCGCCAGCGTCAGCCTGATCCTTGCGGGCCTTGCCGCCGAAGGGGAAACCGTGGTCAGCCGGGTCTATCACCTCGACCGCGGATATGAGAAGGTCGTGCGCAAGCTGCGCGGCGTAGGCGCCGATATCGAACGCATCAAGGAGCCGGTCCCCCATGACTGACGCCCGTTTCGCCGACGCCGACCTCGACCGCCCGCTGGCCCTCCGCGCCGAGACGCCCGAGGAACTGCCGATTCTCGCCGCGCTGGCGCAGGATGCGGTGCTGACCGTCGGCGATGTCGGACACGATGCCCGGCACCGGCGGCTGGCGCTGCTGGTCAGCCGCTTCCGCTGGGAGGACGCCGAGGCCGCCGAGCGCGAGGGCCGCCCGTTCGAGCGGGTACGCGCGCTGCTGGTCGTGTCCGACGTGATGCGGGTGCTGCATGACGGCATCGACATGTCCTGGGTGCCGGGCGAGGACGGCACCGGGCGGCTGCTTTTGCGTTTCGCCGGCGACGGCACCATCGCGGCCGAGGCGGAATGCCTGTCCGTGGACCTGCGCGACGTGTCGCGACCGCATCAGGCCGTGTCCGGCCACATGCCCCGGCACGAGGACTGATCCCCCAGGCCGTCGCCGCGCTTGAGCGCGGCGAGGCCAACCGCTAACACGGGTCGGTCAGACCAAAGGTCCACCGATGCCCGTTACGCTGTCCACTCTCGATTCCGATTTCGAAACCCGCTTCGCCGTGATGCTGTCGGCCAAGCGCGAAGACGCGGTGGACGTGCATGATACCGTGGCCAGCATTATCGCCGATGTCCGCGACCGGGGCGATGCCGCGCTGATCGACCTGACCGCGCGTTTCGACCGGATGCGGTTGACGCCTGACCGGCTGCGCTTTTCGGCGGAGGAAGTTGACGCCGCCGTGGCGCAGGTTCCCGACGACCTGCGCCGGGCACTGGAACTGGCCGCGAGCCGCATCCGCGCCTATCACGCCCGCCAGATGCCGCCGGATGCGCGCTGGACCGACGATACCGGTGCGGAACTCGGCTGGCGCTGGTCACCCGTCGCGGCGGCGGGGCTGTATGTGCCGGGCGGCACGGCGAGTTACCCGTCTTCGGTGCTGATGAACGCGATTCCGGCGCGCGTGGCGGGAGTGGACCGTCTGGTGGTCTGCGTCCCCACGCCGGACGGGGCGGTCAATCCGCTGGTCCTGCTGGCCTGCCGGCTGGCGGGGGTGGACGAGATCCATCGCATCGGCGGCGCGCAGGCGATTGCGGCGCTGGCTTACGGCACCGCCACGATCAGGCCGGTGGACAAGATCACCGGGCCGGGCAACGCCTATGTCGCGGCGGCGAAACGGCAGGTCTTCGGCCGCGTCGGCATCGACATGATCGCGGGTCCGTCCGAGGTGCTGATCGTGGCGGAAGGGGACCAGAACCCGGAATGGCTGGCGCTGGATCTGCTGGCGCAGGCCGAACACGACGCCGACGCGCAGTCGATTCTGGTCACGCCCGATCCCGCGCTGGCGCAGGCGGTGGCGGACCGGGTGGACCGGCTGCTGCCCACCCTGCCCCGCGCTGCCATCGCGGGGGCAAGCTGGCGCGACCACGGCACCATCATCGTGACCCGCGACCTGGATGAGGCCGCACAGCTGTCCGACCGCATCGCGCCCGAACATCTGGAACTGTGCGTGGACGATCCCGATACGCTTGCCGCCCGCATCCGCCATGCGGGCGCGATCTTCCTGGGCGGCTGGACGCCCGAGGCGGCGGGCGATTACGTGTCGGGGCCCAACCACGTCCTGCCCACGGCGCGGTCGGCGCGGTTCTCGTCGGGGCTGTCAGTGATGGACTTCCTGAAACGCACCACGATCTCGCGGCTGGACCGCGCCTCGCTTGCCGCAATCGGCCCGGCCGCGATCGCGCTGGCCGAGGCCGAGGGCCTGTCCGCCCATGCCCGGTCCGTCGCCGCACGGCTTGCCGGGACGTCCTGATGGCCGCCCTGCCCGCCCCCGTTCCCGCCGCTGTCCCATGGAGCCAGCCATGACCGACCGCCTATCCCGCATCGACATCGACGATTCCGCCCTGCCCCCCGCCACCCCCGAGATGGAGCAGGAGCGCCGCGTCGCCATCTTCGACCTGATCGAGGACAACAGCTTCGCCCTGCCACTGCGGGCCGAACAGGAGGTTCCGCCCGGCCCCTATGCGCTGCTGCTGGCGATCCGGGACCGGCGGCTGGTGTTCGACCTGTCCACCGACGCGGGCGACAGGGTGGCCGAATTCCATCTGTCGCTGGGACCGTTCCGGCAGGTGGTCAAGGATTATTTCCAGATCTGCGAAAGCTATTTCGAGGCGGTCAAGCGCCTGCCCCCGGCGCAGATCGAGGCGATCGACATGGCGCGGCGCGGCATCCACAACGAAGGCGCCCGCACGCTGCAGGACCGGCTGGGCGGCAAGGCGGATGTGGACATCGACACCGCACGGCGCCTGTTCACCCTGATCTGCGCGTTGGTGCCGGGCTGATCGTGCCGGGATTCCCTTCGTCCGTGCTGTTCTGCTGCGACCACAATGCGATCCGCTCGCCCATGGCCGAAGCGATGATGAAGAAGCTTTACGGCCGCCGCGCCTATGTGCAATCGGCCGGCGTGAGATCGGAGCTGGAGGTCGATGGCTTTGCCGTCGCCGTCTGCCAGGAAATCGGGATCGAACTGTCGCGCCACCGCGTCCGCAGCTTCGAGGAGATGCGCGACTGGGGCGACGATCTGGGCGCCTTCGATCTGGTGGTGGCGCTGTCGCCGGCCAGCCTGCGCCAGGCGCTGGAACTGACCCGCGAATCGCACCTGGAAGTCGAATACTGGCCGGTCATGGACCCCGCGGGCCTGACGGAACGGCGCGAGGCGAAGCTGAACGCCTATCGCGAGACGCGCGATCAGATCATGAAACGCATGGTTCAGCGATTCGGCCCGCCCGAGTCCGAGGAAGGGGCCGCGCCCGTCTCAGGGTGACCATTGCAGGAAATTGCGGATCAGCCGCAGCCCGACGTCCTGGGACTTTTCCGGGTGGAACTGGGTGCCCGCCACATTGCCGCGCGCGACGATGGCGGTGACGGGGCCGCCGTAATCGGCAAAGGCCACCCGGTCGGCGGGATCGTGCACCAGAAACTGCCAGCTATGGACGAAATAGGCGTGATCGCCCGTCGTAATTCCCTGGGTCAACGGGTGCGGCCGTTCGATGACCAGAT
>CALLYR010000150.1 GCA_937859005.1 uncultured Paracoccus sp.
GGCCGGCGCGCGCATGATCACCCATGCGCAAGGGCCGTTCATCTACGATTCGGAAGGCCACGAGATCCTCGACGGCATGGCCGGCCTGTGGTGCGTCAATGTCGGCTATGGCCGCGACGAGCTTGCCGAGGCCGCCTACAGCCAGATGAAGGAACTGCCCTATTACAATTCCTTCTTCCGCTGCTCGACGCCGACGCCGGTGCTGCTTGCCAAGAAACTGGCGGAGCTTGCGCCCAGGCACATCAACCAGGTGTTCTTCGGCTCGTCGGGCTCGGAATCGAACGACACCGCGCTTCGCCTCGTGCGGCATTACTGGGCGCTGGAGGGCAAGCCGCAGAAGAACCGCATCATCTCGCGCGAGATGGCCTATCACGGGTCCACCGTCGCCGGTTCATCGCTGGGCGGCATGGCCGGCATGCATGAGCAGCTTGGCGGCGCGGTGCCCAACATCGTCCATGTCATGATGCCCTATGCCTATGAACTGGCCGAGCCCGGCGAAAGCGACCATGATTTCGGCCTGCGCGCGGCAAAGGCGGTCGAGGACGCGATCCTGACCCGCGCCCGCCAGCTGCGTGTCCGCGACGGGCAGCTGTAATCCGGGCCTTCCGGCAATCTGGACCTGACCGGGCCGGATCGCTAAACCCGCCGGGCAGTCATTCGCCCGGAGCCGTCCCATGTCCTATGATCCCGCCCACAGCGAACCCCGGTGGCAACAGGCGTGGGAGGACGCCGCCAGCTTCCGCGCGGTGCGGGACGAGCGGCCCAAGTATTACGTGCTGGAGATGTTCCCCTATCCGTCGGGACGCATCCACATGGGGCATGTGCGCAACTATACGATGGGCGACGTGGTGGCGCGGTACAAACGCGCGCAGGGGTTTTCGGTGCTGCATCCGATGGGCTGGGACGCCTTCGGGATGCCGGCGGAAAACGCCGCGATGGAACAGGGCGGCCATCCGCGCGACTGGACCTATGGCAATATCGCCACCATGCGCGGCCAGTTGAAGCCGCTGGGCCTGTCCATCGACTGGAGCCGCGAATTCGCCACCTGCGACGACGATTACGTGGCGCAGCAGCAGGCGCTGTTCCTGGACATGCTGGACGCGGGGCTGATCTATCGCAAGGCGGCGGTGGTCAACTGGGACCCGGTGGACATGACCGTGCTGGCGAACGAGCAGGTCATCGACGGCAAGGGCTGGCGTTCGAACGCGCCGGTCGAGCGGCGGGAACTGACGCAGTGGTTCTTCCGCATCTCGGATTATTCCGAGGAACTGCTTTCGGCGCTGGACGGCCTGACCGGCTGGCCGGAAAAGGTGCGGCTGATGCAGGCCAACTGGATCGGCAAGTCGCGGGGGTTGCAGTTCCGCTTTGACACCGTGAACACGCCCGAGGGGTTCGGGCAGGTCGAGGTCTATACCACACGCCCCGACACGCTGATGGGGGCAAGCTTCGTCGCCCTGTCTCCCGACCACCCGCTGGCAAAGGCGCTGGAGGCGGGCGATGCGCGGCTGGAAGCCTTTGCCGCCGAGGCGCGCAAGATCGGGACCAGCGAGGAGGCGCTGGAAAAGGCCGAGAAGCTGGGCATCGACACGGGCATCCGGGTGCGGCATCCGCTGGACCCGGACTGGGAACTGCCGGTCTGGATCGCGAATTTCGTGCTGATGGACTACGGGACGGGCGCGATCTTCGGCTCGCCGGGCCACGACCAGCGCGACCATGATTTCGCTGTGAAATACGGGCTGCCGATCCGGGCGACCTTCGGCAAGCCGGGGATGGACGTCGAGGAAGCCGACGCGCTGGTGGCCGATGAGCCTTACGTTCCCCTGAAATCCGAGCCTGTCACCTATGTCCGCGGCTTCGCGGGCCCGCGCGACCAGACCGGCGAGGCCGGTGTGGACGCCGCCATCGCCCATGCCGAGGCTGCGGGCTGGGGCGAGGCCGTCACCAAATACCGCCTGCGCGACTGGGGCATCTCGCGCCAGCGCTATTGGGGCTGTCCGATCCCGG
>CALLYR010000151.1 GCA_937859005.1 uncultured Paracoccus sp.
CACCCCGCAGCTGCGGAACAGGCCGGAAGGACCGGGCCGGAGGAGGACAGGGGGACGATCCCAGGGCCGCAGGCGCATCCCCGAAAGAGGGCCCGCCGTCCCGCCGTCCGCCGCCCCGTCAATAGGACCGCTCGGCGGCCGTCGGCGCGGGCCTGCCCGCCACCCTGCCGCCGCGCGCCTTCAGAATCGCCCTCGCCACGATCGGCGCCACCAGCCGCGCGCCCGCGGGGCTCAGGTGATCGTCGTCCGTGTAATAGGCGTCTGATGCGTCCGCATTCAGGCAGCCGCCGGTCGCGGCGCTGCACAGCGCCTCGTGCACGCGGGCCGGATGGACGCGGGGCAGCTCGGCCGCGAGGCGGTCGAACAGTGCCGTGATCTCGGCCGTGCGCTCGCGGTAGCGCGCATAGGAGGTGCCGAACACCGGTGGTGCGCCCTCCAGCGCCGCCAGCCGGAAGGCGCGAGCCGGGACATCCCATCCCGCCTCAGGAACCGGATAGACCAGCACCACGTCGAACTGCTGCGCAAGTTCCCGGATGCGCTGTTCAAAGGCGGCTAGTACCCGCGCCTTGCGGCCCTGCTCGTCGGGCGAGGGCGCCTCGACCAGATCGATGGCGCCATCGTCGCCGTGCTCCCGGCCGCCTTCGCCGTTGTCATAGCGTTCGCCCGACAGATACAGCGGAAAGCGTCCGGTCAGCACCAGCGTGTCGATCCCGGCTTCGGCGGCATAGCGCAGGGCGGCGTCGTTGAAGGCCGGGCAGGCAAGATCCGCCCCTGCCCTTGTCCGCCTGAACCCCGGCAGCGGAACGCAGCCGCCGTGGCTGACCTGGTAATGGCCCAGCCCGAGCGTGCCCAGTTCTTCCCCCAAGGCGCCGGAAAGGGCCAGCGAATGGCTGTCGCCCAGCAGCATCACCGATACCGCGCCGGCAGAATCCTCGTGGCGGCATTGCGGCTGCGGATGGCCGGGAAAGGGACGGTTTTCGTCGAAATGGCAGTCCCTGTCCGCCCGTTGCCTTGCGGCTGCCGCATAGCGCAGAGCCTCGGGGTCGAAGCGGCCGGGAAAGCCCTGGGCCAGCGGGCCGCTCAGCCCGATC
>CALLYR010000152.1 GCA_937859005.1 uncultured Paracoccus sp.
GACGGCGAGCTGGCTCAAGCGCCTGGGCGGTGTGCTGCCCGTGGCGGCCGTGCGCCCGCAGCCGCGGCCTGAAGTTGTGCCCCAGTCTCGCCCGGACGAGCCGAAGACAGCCAGGCCGGCGCGCGAAAAACCCCGGAAAGCCGCCAAGGCCGAAACACGGCCCAAGAATACCGGGGCCGAGCGGGAACAGGCCCCGTCCGCGCAGAGGCGCCGGGAATCCACCCCTTGGGCCAGCGCGGCCTCGGGTTCCGCGACCGGAGGGGGCGCCAGGGCGCAGGCGACATGGCGATCGACCGCCTCGGCGGCCGTCGCCCGGCACATGCAGCGCGGCCGTTACACCGCCGCCGGACCGGTTACGGCGACGATCCGCCTGACGGTGAACGGATCGGGCCGGATCACCGCCGCCAGCGCCGCATCGGGCGGGGGCGGCGCGCTGGATGCCGCGCTGAACCGCCAGATCCGCCGTCTGGGCCGCCTGCCCGCGCCGCCGGGCGGACAACCCCTGTCGGTGGTCGTGCCGGTCAGGATCTCGCGCTGACGCGGACGGCCGAAGCGGACCAGGGGCGGTCGCGGCCGAATGGGGGTCCCTCGGCCTGAGCATCGCCGCTTTGCCCCGATGGGACGCGCCAGTCGGGTCAATCCAGCGGATAGCCCGTCATCTCAAGATAGCCGCGCCCCGTCGCGGACCCGCCGATGCGGACCGGGCCTTCCCAATAGGGGATGCTGGTTTTCATGACGCTGTGCGGATTGATCGCCTCGACCGTCAGGTCCAGCCCCTCGCCGGGCAGGGCGACCGACCATGTGACCGGCGGCGTTCCCCGGCCCGGCCGCAGGGCGATGTCCCCGCCGTCCAGCGCCCGCACACGGCCGTCGGCCCCGATCAGGCTGCCGAAGACGAAAGGTTCGCTGCCTCGCACCTGGTAGACCATGACCTTGCGGCCATCGTCGAGATGCAGCGCGAGCCAGTCCCAGCCGCTCTGACTGCGGTCGAGCGGTTGCGAGGACCACTCCCGGTCCAGCCAGGCGAGGCCGGTGACCTCGACCGGCCCTTCCGGCAGGTCGAGGTGGCCAGTCACGCGGTAGGAAGGCTGACTGTAGTAGTGGCTGGCCTGCCCGCCGGGGCCCTTGACCGAATACCCCCCTTGGCCATGCACGACCAGCGGGCCACCCGCCACCGCGTCCAGCGCATAGGCGAAATCGCCGCCCCGCGCCACGATGCTCAGCCGCTCGATGCCTTCGGCCCCGTCCCCGGCCCGCATGGACCAGTCGTCGATCCAGGCCGCGAAGGGCTGCGCGGTCACGCCCGCCTGCCCGATGCCGCCGCGCCCGAAGCGTTCGGCGACATGATGCGTCTCCGGCGTGGTCAGGGCGGCATGGGCCATCCAGACTTGCGGGCTGGACCAGCCCTCGTCGGCCCCCTCGGGCGCCATGGCCGAGCGGAACAGCGTCCATTGCACCCCGTAATCGCGCCCGTCCGCGCCGCGCAGGTTCGCGGTCAGATACCACCATTCGATGCGGAACGATTCATGCGGGCCGTGGTCGCGCGGAAAGTCCAGGGCGCGGGCCGGATCGGGCAGCGCGAATCCCTCGACATCGCGCCCCAGACCGGCAAAGCCATGTTCCTGCGCGGCGGCAGACAGCGGCGCCAGCAGCAGCGCGACCAGCACCCAACTAGCGTTCATCGGCAAAGACCCTCAGCAATTGCGCCGGCGTGATGCGGGCCAGGCGCAGCGCCGGCAGCGCCCCCGCCAGCAGCGCCGTTCCCAGCGCCGCCAGTCCCATGTGCAGGATCAGCCTTGGCGCGATCTGCATCGGCAAGCGCCAGCCGAAGGCCTCGACATTGACCACGGCCAGCAGCATCCAGGCCAGCGCCA
>CALLYR010000153.1 GCA_937859005.1 uncultured Paracoccus sp.
GGCCAGGTCGGCAATGGCGCGGGGGCAGGCTGAGCAGGCGCGTCAGAACCGCGCATCTGCCAGAGCCACCGGATGCGCGCCCGATTTCCCGACGATCCCGATCGGCAACGCACCGTGCCGATCCGCCCGGGCCTGCCGGTTTCAAAGGTCCAGATGGTCTGTCGGCGGGAAAGGCGAACCCCGGTGCTGAAGGCGTTCCCGGCGCAGGTCGGGGGCGGATTCGCACAGGCCGTGCCATGGAATCCAGGCCGCCGCCCCGAACGGACCTTGCCCGGACCCTTGTTGCAGATAATCTCTGGGGATACCCGGCCTGCAGGGAGTCCGCGATGCGCCGTGTCCTGTTGCTGTCTTCACTTGTGCAGCTTGCCGCCTGTGCAGGGACGGAACCTCCTGCCGCCCAGCTTCGAGCCCGGCAGGAGGCCGCCTGCACCTCTGTCATCGCTGCCCATGTCGGCCGGCCCATGGCCGAAATCACCTCGCGCCGGGTTTCCGAGGCGGGCGGCGAGGCGAGCATAGAGGCGCGCGACGGAAACCGGCTGCATCTGTGCAGGGTGGATGCCTCGGGCCGGGTGCTCGGCTATTCTCACCCGGGCGCGTGAACGCGCGCGCGCCGGGGTGAAATCCAGGTCGGGACCGGGGCCGGACCCGCGCCGTTCTGGATGCAGCAAAACCGGCATGTCGGCGGCGGGGCCGCGATGATATCGCATGAACCTGCGTGCAGGGCAGTCCGGTTGCAGGGGGTCACTCGCGCCCCCCGATGGATGAAGGTCGCGGGCTTTTTCGTCCTGCGGCCGCATATCGGCCTTCCCATCCACGCCGCCTGCCATGCCGTCCGCAGGCTCGACAGGCATCCTGCCGGTCCATCTGCAAAGTCTGGACGCCGGGGCTTGATGAATTCATCCTCGGCCCGATCCATCGCACGCCGGGGATGAACGGCTTTCGACCTGGGATCGACTGCAAATGGGGGTCGCCATGCAGCAACTGAGACTGAAGCAGCTTTCCTTGACGGTTGCGCTCTGGGTGGGTGCGGCCCCGCTGGTGCCGGCCTTTGCGGCCTCGCCCGCGCCGGTCGAGGGCGAAAACGGCATGGTGGTGACCGCGCAGCATCTAGCGTCGCAGATCGGCGTCGATGTGCTGAAAGGCGGCGGCAATGCCGTCGATGCGGCCGTGGCGGTCGGCTATGCGCTGGCCGTCGTCTATCCGACCGCCGGCAATCTGGGCGGCGGCGGCTTCATGACCATCCGGCTCAAGGACGGG